>NZ_JBSHNQ010000083.1:0-173894 GCF_053604665.1 Lacinutrix chionoecetis | reverse complement strand
CCTGCTCTTTTCATTACATTATATATTGTAGCATAGTTTTGATTGAAATGACAAAATACTTCTGGTAACCTTGCCTCCGCGTTTGGGATTGAGGCTTTGTTGAAGATCCTATAAAAGAGCGACTGCCGAAAGCCCGACCTGGAAGGGAACGCACGAATATTAATAATTATAATTTAACTATATGTATTGTTTGTGTGTTTGTAACCTATTATCTTTGCAAACTGAATTAAAACATAAATATGATACAAATTACTTTACCAGATGGCAGTGTTAAATCGTTTGAGGCGAACTCCACACCAATGGATGTTGCAAAAAGCATTAGTGAAGGCTTAGCAAGAAATGTTATTTCTGCCAGTTTTAATGGTCAAACCGTTGAAACTGTTACACCATTAACAACTGACGGTTCTTTAGTATTATATACATGGAATAATGATGAAGGCAAAACTGCTTTTTGGCATTCGAGTGCTCATGTCTTGGCACAGGCTATTCAGGAATTATACCCTACAGCAAAGTTAACTATTGGACCTGCTATTGAGCGTGGTTTTTATTATGATGTTGATTTTGGTGATATTACTATTTCTGAAAAGGATTTTAAAGCAATTGAGTCTAAAATGATTGAGATTGCCAGAGGAAAGCATGAGTTTAAAATGAGAACTGCTTCAAAGTCCCAGGCTTTAGAGTTATATGAGCAGAACCCGTTTAAGACAGAGTTAATTGAAAATTTAGAAGATGGCACAATTACTTTTTGTGATCATTCTACTTTTACAGATTTATGTCGTGGAGGACATATTCCAAATACAGGAATCATTAAGGCTGTTAAAGTATTATCTGTTGCTGGTGCATATTGGCGTGGTGATGAAACGAAGCCTCAATTAACGCGTGTTTATGGTATTTCATTTCCTAAACAAAAGGAATTAACTGAATATTTAGAACTTTTAGAAGAAGCTAAAAAACGTGATCACAGAAAATTGGGAAAAGAATTAGAGCTCTTTACTTTTTCGCAAAAAGTTGGTGCTGGTTTGCCTTTGTGGTTACCAAAAGGAACCGCTTTACGTGAGCGCTTAGAAAACTTTTTAAAGGCTGCACAAAAAAAAGCCGGATACGAAATGGTTATGACTCCGCATATAGGGCAAAAAGAACTATATGTTACTTCTGGACATTATGCTAAATATGGGGAAGATAGTTTTCAACCCATTAAGACACCTAAAAAAGATGAAGAATTTTTATTAAAACCGATGAATTGTCCTCATCACTGTGAAATTTACAACGCTTCGCAATGGTCTTATAAAGATTTACCTAAGCGTTATGCAGAATTTGGAACCGTTTATAGATATGAGCAAAGTGGAGAGTTACATGGTTTAACTCGTGTTCGAGGCTTTACTCAAGATGATGCACATTTGTTTTGCACACCAGACCAATTAGATGCAGAGTTTAAAAATGTAATCGATTTAGTATTATATGTTTTTGGTTCTTTAGGTTTTGAGAACTTCACAGCCCAAGTTTCTCTTAGAGACCCTGAAAACCCTGATAAGTATATAGGAAGTGATGAAAATTGGAAGAAAGCTGAAGATGCCATACTCAATGCAGCTATAGATAAAGGACTAAATTATGTTGTAGAAACTGGTGAAGCCGCTTTTTATGGTCCAAAATTAGATTTTATGGTAAAGGACGCGCTTGGCAGACAGTGGCAACTTGGAACAATACAGGTAGATTACACATTACCTGAACGTTTTGATTTAACATATAAAGGAAGTGATAATGAGCTACACAGGCCAATTATGATACATCGTGCTCCATTTGGAAGTATGGAACGTTTTATTGCTATTTTATTAGAACATACTGGCGGAAATTTCCCGCTTTGGTTAATGCCAAATCAAGTTTCTATATTAACTCTAAGCGAAAAATATGAGAAATACGGTGAAAAAGTTTTAAATTTGCTAGAAAATCACGAAATTCGCGCACTTGTAGATAACCGAAGTGAAACTATTGGTAAGAAAATTAGAGAGGCTGAAATGAACAAAACGCCTTATATGATTATTATTGGTGAGCATGAAGAGAATGAAAACAAGATTTCGGTAAGACAACATGGCGGAGAAGATTTAGGCACGATTAGTGTAGATGAGTTCTCTGAAGTTGTTAAAACAGAAATAAATAAAACATTAAAACAATTTTAAATTAACGTTTAACTAAAATACAGAAGTCATAGCAATACGTAGAAAAAGATCAAGAGGACCTTTAAGAGTCATTAAAGAAGACCAACACAAAATCAACTCGAAAATTAGAGCAGAGAAAGTGCGACTAGTTGGAGAAAATGTTGAAGTTGGTATTTACACAACGAAAGAAGCTTTAGCCATGGCTGAAGAGCAAGAATTTGATTTGGTGGAAATTTCACCAAAGGCAGATCCGCCAGTGTGTAAAATTATGGACTACAAAAAGTTTCTTTACGAACAGAAAAAGCGTGATAAGGCTTTAAAAAGTAAAGCAACTAAGGTTGTAATTAAAGAAATTCGATTTGGTCCTCAAACAGATGACCATGATTACGAATTTAAAAAGAAACATGCCGAAAAGTTTTTAAAAGAAGGTGCTAAATTAAAAGCATTTGTTTTTTTTAAAGGACGTTCGATAGTTTTCAAAGAACAAGGTCAAATTTTATTATTGCGTTTAGCGCAAGATCTTGAAGAATTAGGTAAAGTTGAGCAAATGCCTAGATTAGAAGGAAAACGTATGACTATGTTTATTGCTCCAAAAAAATAAATATTACACCTTTAACCAGGTTTAAAATATTATAAGTGAAATCATTAAAAAAAATAGGAAAACAAGATGCCTAAAATGAAAACAAAATCTAGTGCTAAAAAGCGTTTTAAGCTAACAGGTACTGGTAAGATTAAAAGAAAGCACGCGTTTAAGAGTCACATCTTAACAAAGAAGTCTAAAAAACGTAAGCTTGCTCTAACGCATGACACATTAGTGCACAAAGCGGATGAGAATAACGTTAAAATAATGTTACGTTTAAAGTAATATTAGTTTAACAGGTTACAAATTATTTATAAACCCTGGAGTTAGGCAAAATAAGATTTTATAAAAAGTGTCAATTAATTGACCGCCTACTACAAAACACATTTAAATTATGCCAAGATCAGTAAATTCTGTTGCCAAAAGAGCCAGAAGAAAAAAGGTGCTTAAACAAGCAAAAGGTTACTTTGGAAGACGTAAAAACGTTTGGACAGTAGCAAAAAATGCGGTTGATAAAGCGATGCAATATTCGTATAGAGACCGTAGAAATAAAAAGAGAACATTTCGTGCATTATGGATCACGCGTATTAACGCTGGAGCTCGTTTACACGGTATGTCTTACTCACAATTTATGGGTAAATTAAAAGCTAATAATATCGAGTTAAACCGTAAGGTTTTAGCAGATTTAGCGATGAATCACCCTGTTGCTTTTGAAGCAATTGTGAATAAAATTAAATAAGGGCATTTTGCCAACTCAATAATATTTTTTCACTTATATAATTAAAGATCCGATACGAAAGTATCGGATTTTTTTTATTAAAAATATAGCATTCAATCCTTCTAACTCTTTAAAATTTAATTAGATTGGATGTATAATTTATAAATATGAATTTAAATAAGGTAAAGTTAGTAATTGTAGATATGGATGGTACATTACTAAATTCTAAACATGAAGTAAGTACTCTTTTTTTTGAATTATATATAAAGCTAAAATCGTTAAATGTACAATTTGTGGTAGCAAGTGGTCGTCCATATTACAGTATCGTTGAAAAATTGGATAAACTAAAAGATGAAATTATAATAGCTTCTGAAAATGGAGCCTATGTTCTTGAAAAGCATAAAATCATTTTATCTAAACCAATTGAATACAATACTGCAGAATTAATTAAAATAGTTGACAATTTACAACATGTTCATCCTGTTTACTGCACTGCTAACAAGGCCTACCTCCAAGAAAAGTCTAAGCCCTTAATAGATATAATAGCTCAATATTATACAAATTACGAGTTTATTGATACCACAAAAGATATAGAAAAAGAACTCTTTAAAATTGCGCTGTACCACGAAACAGATTCTGAAAAATGCATTTATCCGCACGTTAAACATTTAGAAAGTAATTATAAAGTGATTGTTTCTGCAAAAAATTGGGTGGATATATCTCATATTGATGCTAACAAAGGATTTGCTTTACAACTAATTCAAGAGAGTTACGGTATTACAACTGATGAGACTATGGCTTTTGGAGATTACAATAATGATATTGAAATGTTACAATTGGCAACTTTTAGTTATGCTATGGAAAATGCACATAAAGACGTTAAAGCTGTTGCGAATTATGTTACTACAAGTAACGACGACAATGGTGTTGAAAATATTTTAAAACAATTAATAAAAGCAAAACAGGCTAATATTTAGGCAATATTAATTGCCGAAATTTTAAGTGTTTCTTCTTTTCCTTTTAGCTCGATGTCTCCAATGAACTCTTGCTTATACACAGACTTTAATATGATATCGTTTAATAACGTATTAGAACATAATAAATACTCGTTGTATTTATTACATTCACCTTGAATTCGTGCCGAAGTGTTAATTACATCTCCATGGTACGCAATTTCTTTCTTTACTGTGCCAACTTCTGTGATTATTAATTTTCCACCATGGATTCCAGCTTTAAATTTTGGTACAATTCCGTATTTACTCATGTATAGTTTTTCTTTCTTTTTTAGCCTATTTTGAAAATGAAAAAATAAATCGATACAATTATTATGCTTAATTCCCTTTTTATATTTCCAACTTAAAACGGCTTCATCACCAACGTATTGATAGATTTCGGCATCATATTTAGCGACAATTCTGTTTAAGTCATAAAAACAATCTTGTATAAGCTCACTGTATTTATAGTGTCCTATTTGCTCTGCAATGGTTGTAGAAGAGCGTAAGTCAAGAAACATAAAAATGCGTTTTTCTTCTTTTGGTGTTCTATATTTTCCTATTAAAAAATTAAAAAATACACCACTCCCAAATTTTTCGTTAGCAATTTTTATAAAGGAAAATATTATTGAACAAATTATAAAGTAACCAACAATAAGCCAAAATATTCTACTTGTTTTCCACCAGCCATCTTGTGTTGTTAAATTTAAATTTAACTCTGATTCTGCCATGGGAAATACATAATTTAGAGAGAGAATAATCCCTATGAGGTAAATTATTAATTTTTCGGTGAGTACTAAAGAGAGTGATAAGTCTTTAGAAAGAAACTTATCGAATAAAAATTCTACAATAGCGAACAACGTTCCTACCAAAAGTCCTAATAGGATACCAAAAAACAGAATATCTGTAATATTGTAATCTGTAACAATAATACCTTCCTCTGCTCCTATGGCAAAATATCTAATAAAAATGAATACGCAAAAAGCCAATATCCAGAATACGATTGTTCTAAATAATAATCGAAAAAATTGAAAGAGATAGTTTATCAAAATAAATTAATATGAGATTTCGTCTATAGCCGTTTGAAACTCCACCCAACTTATTAGTTCGTCTCCGTCTTTATCGTATCCTTCAATTAATTTTGAGCTAACGATCCCTCTAATAAACCCGCTAATTTCTGCTTCTTTAAGTAAGTTTTTAATTTCACTTTTAGACAGTTTAGTGTCTCCGTTTTCATCAAAAAACTGAAATGCTTCTTCGGGCGTTCTAAAGTGATTGGTTATTAGTATTTGTATTTTTTTTAAGATTTCGTCTTTTGTTGACATGCTTATTACGTTTTAAATATTCTAAATTTAACTGTTTGGCAACTGCGATTGAGGTATTGCGTTAAGGATGGAGGCTTTGTTGAAGCTCTCCAGACTTTTTTGTCTGGAAGCGACTGCCGAGAGCCTGACGAAGGCATGCTTTTTTGGCATGCCTTGGTAACGCCTAAGATTAGGTTTTTTGTTTTTTCTTTTTGGCAGCAGGAAACAATACATTGTTAAGTATTAACCTGTAACCTGGTGAGGTTGGGTGCAAATCTAACTCGGTTTTTGGATCGCCTACTTTGTGTGTATAGTCTTCGGGATCATGACCACCATAAAAGGTAAAAAAGCCTTTTCCTTTTATTCCGTGAATGTATTTTGCTTCGCCATTGGTCCTGTTTTCTCCCATAACGAGGACGTTACTTTTTATTTCTTCGCGAGTGAAAGAGGTTGTTTGTCCCATAAACCCTTTAACTAATGCTGTATGGTTTTGGCATAGCATGGTTGGAATTGGATCCCATTTCGCGGAGAAATCCATGAGTGAAAAATAATCTGTTTGTTTTGGTATTTTTCTTTTACGCGTCATGTCTATACTTGAAAATTCGTAAACCATTGGGCTACGCTCTAAAGTGTAATCTTTAAAGGCGAAAGTTTTCCTGTAATCTATTTTAGATTGGTAATTAGCATCACTGGCATCGCCATCGAACATGGGCTCGCAAATATCCACACCTTCGGCAGATAAAGCGATATCGAAACTATCTGTTGCGCTACACATGGCGAACATAAAACCGCCTCCTACTACGTAATCTCTAATTTTTAATGCAACGTCTCTTTTAGCCTCTGAAACCTTACTATATCCTAATTTGGTTGCCAAGGCTTCTGCTTCTTTCTTTTCTTCAATATACCAAGCTGCGGTTCTATAGCGTGCGTAAAATTTACCAAATTGTCCTGTAAAATCTTCGTGATGCAGATGTAACCAATCGTATAGAACGAGTTCATCTTTTAGCACGTTTTCGTCGTAAATGGTTTCATAAGGAATTTCGGCATAGGTTAAAACCATAGTCACGGCGTCATCCCAAGGTAGTTTGCCTTTTGGAGTGTAAACTGCAATTTTTGGCGCTTTCTCTAAAACTACAGCTTCCATATTTTTACTTGGGCTGTTTATTTCCTCGAGTATGGTTTCGGTTTTTGCGTTGCTTAAAATTTCGAAGCTAACGCCTCTTATTTTACATTCTTTTTGAATTTCTTCTGTGTCTGGTAGTAAAAAAGAACCGCCTCTGTAATTTAACAGCCATTTTACTTTTAAGTTTTTAACTAAAGACCAATAGGTTATTCCATAAGCTTTTAAATGATTTTGCTGTGTTTCGGCATCCATTGGAATTAAAATATAGGACGCATAACTTTGGGTTGTTAACAGGAATATTAAAATATATAGTATTTTTTTCATTTTTGTAAAATTCTAAATTATTTCGGTTTGAATGCATGCTGAAATAACCTTGCAGAAAGATAATCAAAAATTATTCCTTTATAGAAATCTTAGAAAAGATATATGATTATAATAATCTATCTGCCGAAATTAGCTTAGCAATACCTTGCGTACTTGGAAATTGTTCCATGATAATTTTAAGAAAAACGGTAATAGGGATAGCTAAAATTAAACCTGGAATTCCCCAAATAAATCCCCAAAACATGAGCGCAACTAAAACCGTAATAACATTTATTGAGAATGATTTGCCCATAAAAATAGGTTCTAAAATACTTCCATAAAGCACTTGTGTTCCTGCTATTGCAATGATAAAAAACAATAATGTACTTGAAGGCTCTAACTCTATAAATGCAAAAATGGATAATAATATTACAGTTACAAAAGAACCTACCATTTGCACGAAATTGATTAAAAATGCAAATAATCCCCAAAAGATTGGAAAACTAACATCGAAAAAATAACAAGCCAAGCCTGTAAACAAGCCTGTTAAAAAACTAACTAATACTTTTACTTTTATAAATTTTATTAAGTCGTTTTCTATTTTTATAAATGTTTTAATAGATTGATGTCTTCTTTTAAGTAAAGTCTTATTTAAGAGGTTCTCTATATTAATTGATTCTGCCAACCACAGCACTACAAAAAAGATAGTCATTAGTAACGCTGTTAACGTTTTGCTGACAAAGTTTAAAGTGCCACCAAAATTTTTAGAAACTACATCTTTATTAAGAAAACGGGAGAGTTTTGCATTCTCATCCTTAACATTTTCGGTCCCAAAAACCGATTCTATATCGTAAATTAGGTCGTTAATTTTAGTTTCGGCAGTTGTAAAAAAAGTAGAATTAGTTTCCATTATTTGTTTACTCGATAACTTTACTAATTCTATTCCTAATTTAACACCTAAAAATATAATTAAAAGCACTACACAAATGCTTATTATCTTATGTACACCTCTACGTTTTAAATAACGCATTAGTGGTAAAAATAACAAGGCTATAAACATGGAGAATACCAATGGTATAAATATAAACGACAATATTTTAAGTAAATAAAATATTATAGGAATCACTATGATTAAGAGTAGATAATTTGTGGTACGGAGTTTATCCATTTATGAACCAATTAAGTTAAAATCAAAAATAGCTTATAGTATAGTTTAAATGAAGAAGTTTAACAAGAGTTTTACTTTATTGTATAATTATTCCCTAATTTAGTCACATACAAATCTCTGTAGTAATCCTCAAGAAAATATTTAGCTTGACTATGACCTTTTTCAAAAGCTAAAATTAAATAATTTAAAGCTTGTTTTTTATCTAAATCTGATAAATGATTAAGATAATACTCAGCATTATTATAGTAACTCAGTTCTTTTGAATAAATACTGTAAAACACATCGAAATACGCCTGAGTGTAATTATACTTATCACTCATAATTTTAGCTAATGGAAGCAATTTATGATTATCGCCTGTTTGAAAATAAAAAGTTGAAACATTTCTGTATGCATTTTCATCACCACTTTTCATTATTCTATTTGATAATAATTCTATGTCTAATTCATAATTAGGACCACCAGAAACTTCTTTCTTGCATGCAAATATTACTAATATTATTAAAAGAGCTATAATTCTCAAAACCAAATTTTAAAATGGCACTTCGTCGTCTGGAGCACCAAAAGCATCTTCAGGAGAAGCTGTAAAGTTATCTGGTTTGTGTGTGTCGTCGTTTGCAGCATTCATTTTACTATGAAATTCTTGTCCGAAAGGTGTATCGAAATCATCTAAATTATCAAACTTACCTAAGTTTCCAATAAACTTTAAGCGAATGTTTTCTAAACCTCCATTACGGTGTTTGGCCACAATAAACTCGGCTTGCCCAGCAGTTGGAGACTGCTCGTCATCGTCCCACTCGTCTATTTTATAATATTCTGGTCTGTATATAAATGAAACTATATCTGCATCTTGCTCTATGGCTCCAGATTCACGTAAATCTGACAACAAAGGTCTTTTGCTTCCACCACGTGTTTCTACAGCACGCGATAGTTGTGATAAGGCAATAACAGGAACCGATAATTCTTTAGCTAAAGCTTTTAAGTTTCTTGATATGGTAGAAATTTCTTGTTCACGATTTCCTCCATTTCCTGCAGCCGTCATTAACTGCAAATAATCTATAATAATCATTTTAATGCCGTGCTGCGAGGCCAAACGTCTTGCCTTTGCTCGTAAATCGAAAATGGAAAGCGACGGTGTATCGTCTATAAATAACGGTGCTTTTTCGAGCGCTTTTACTTTTACGTTTAATTGTTCCCATTCGTGTTTTTCCAGTTTGCCTGTTCTTAATTTCTCTGAAGACAATCCTGTTTCACTGGATATTAATCTTGTAATTAACTGTACAGAAGCCATCTCTAAAGAGAAAAAGGCAACAGGTATACTATGGTTTACAGCAATATTTCTTGCCATAGACAGTGTTAAAGCTGTTTTACCCATACCAGGACGCGCTGCCACAATAATTAAATCGCTTTCCTGCCAACCGGAAGTTAATTTATCGAGTTTATCGAAACCCGAAGGAATACCACTCATCCCCTCTTTTTTCGAAATTTCTTCAATTTTCTTCTTCGCTTGTATTACTAAATCTTGTGCTGTTTCACTTGACTTTTTAATATTCCCTTGTGTAACTTCGTATAGTTTAGATTCTGCTTTGTCTAATAAATCGAAAACATCTTGCGTTTCGTCATAAGCAGTTTCTATAATTTCGCTTGAAATTTTTATTAAACTACGCTGAATAAATTTCTGTAAAATAATACGTGCATGAAATTCGATATGTGCAGAAGAAGACACTTTTTGGGTTAAAGAAATGAGATAAAAATCGCCACCAACCAAATCTAACTTGGCGTTTGTTTTTAATTGTGTTGAAACGGTTAATAAGTCGATAGGTTGACTTTCCTGAAACAACATAAAGATAGCTTCAAAAATGTGTTGATGCGCTTCTTTATAAAATGCATCAGGACTTAAAATATCGATTACCTCATCTACACCTTTTTTATCAATCATCATAGCTCCAAGCACAACTTCTTCTAAATCAATAGCTTGAGGTGGTATTTTACCCTTTTCAAGACTAATAATTGTGCTTTTATCTACTTTATATCCAGATATTTGGTTGGGTTGTTTCATATACAACGAAAGTAAAGAAATTGTTAAGAGAATGTAAATTTTGAAGTTGTTCAATCTTCACACTTCATTAACAATTTAACTGTTAATAACTTGATTTTATTGTTAATAAGCATAAAAAAATCTGAAATACCAGCTTTCAGATTTTTATGTTTTGAGGGTTTGTTGCTGTTAGCCTTTAAAGACTCCCATTTTAGAATATTTGTCCATACGTTTTGCAACTAAATCTTTTGGTGATAAGTTTTTAAATTCATCGTAAGCTTTTTCAATAGCTATTTTTACAGTTGCAAAAGTTGTTTCTCTATCGCTGTGTGCACCACCTAAAGGTTCCTTTACAATTTCATCTACCAACTTCATTTTTTTCATGTCTGTAGCGGTAAGTTTTAAGGCATCTGCTGCTGTCTCTTTATACTCCCAGCTTCTCCATAAAATAGAAGAACAAGATTCTGGAGAGATTACAGAGTACCAAGTGTTTTCTAACATTAACACTTTATCTCCAACACCAATTCCTAATGCGCCTCCAGATGCGCCTTCACCTATAACAATTGTTATAATTGGTACTTTTAATCGCGTCATTTCAAGAATGTTTCTGGCAATAGCTTCTCCTTGACCACGTTC
Organism: Lacinutrix chionoecetis; assembly: GCF_053604665.1. Classification (NCBI taxonomy): domain Bacteria; kingdom Pseudomonadati; phylum Bacteroidota; class Flavobacteriia; order Flavobacteriales; family Flavobacteriaceae; genus Lacinutrix; species Lacinutrix chionoecetis. The sequence goes on along the minus strand of NZ_JBSHNQ010000083.1, from coordinate 162,881 downwards.
TTCAGCTTCTAAACCAGGATATGCTCCTGGTGTATCTAGTAAGGTAATTACCGGAATACCAAATTTTTCGGCAGATTTCATTAAACGTAATGCTTTTCTATAGCCTTCTGGATTTGCCATACCAAAGTTTCTATATTGTCTTGTTTTGGTATTATATCCTTTTTGCTGACCAATTATCATATAACTTTGGTCACCAATTTTGCCTAAACCTCCAACCATGGCTTTATCATCTTTAAAATTACGATCACCGTGAAGTTCTAAAAAAGAAGTTCCAAAAAGTGCTTTTATATAATCTAAAGTATAGGGTCTGTTAGGGTGACGTGACATTTGTACACGTTGCCAAGGCGTTAAGTTTTTATAGATTTCCTTTTTTGTAGCAACAAGCTTCTTTTCAATCTGCTTGCAAGTTTCGGTGACATCTACATCGCTCTCTTCGCCTATAATTTGGCATTTATCAAGTTGCTCTTCAAGTTCTTTTATTGGTAATTCAAATTCTAAATATTCCATTGAGAATTGTATTAAATAGTTTCTTAGTTAGCTTACAAAATTACACAATTTTTTTGTTTTGCGTCTTTTTAATCTTAAAGGCTTTACTGTTTTTTAAAATTCCGTTTAAAAGTACTGTGGTTAAAATAATTACAGCGCCATAATAAAAAGAAGGCGACATTTTTTCTGAAATTGGAAAAATAATAATTGCCAATATTACACCATAAATAGGTTCTAAATTATAGGTGAGTATCACTGTGTATGGGCTAATTTGTTTCATTACATACGTTGCTGCAATAAAAGCATAGGCTGTGCAAACCGAAGCTAATATAAATAAATAACCTATATCGTTAAGACTTAAATTAAAATATTCTGCCGAAAAACCCTTACCAAAAAAAGGTATGAATAGCGAAATAAAAATTACACCAGCCACAAACTCGTAAAAAGAAATTTTAGTGGCTGAGTCTTTTTCCAAAAATTTTCCATTTAAAACAGCAAACAAGGAGGAGAAAAAAGCGGATAATATGCCCAAAACAATTCCATAAATATGTTTCATTTCGGTTTGTAAAATAATGGTAATACCAATAATAACTATAATCCCAAAGAAAATTTCGTACCAAATAATTTTTCTTTTATAGATTAATGGTTCTATAAAGGATGCAAAAAATGCACCTGTAGAAAACATGGCTAATGCTATTGAAATATTCGACACATCAATGGAGGCAAAAAAGGTAATCCAATGTAATGCGATAATGATGCCTGCAAAAGAAAATTTTATTAAGGTTCTTCTATTAATTGAAATGTCGACTTTAGCTATTTTAATGTAAATAAACATTAAAATTGCTGCAATAAACATACGATACCAAACTAGAGACACAGCTTCTATAGTAATAAGTTTTCCTAAAATTGCTGTAAATCCAGCTATAAAAACTAAAAAGTGAAGGTGTAAGTAATTCTTGAGTTTATCGTTTAGCATTTCGAAGTAAGATAATTGCTAAAATACCAAAAATAGCGTTTGGAAACCAGACCGCTATTAATGGAGAAAAGTCTGATTGTGCAGCTAATGTTCCAAATATTTTATCGAAAAAAACAAAGATCATGGCTATAGCAATACCAAATGCTAAATTTACGCCCATACCTCCTCTTCTTTTAATGGAGGAGACTGCAACTGCGATAATAGTTAAAATAAAAACCGATGCAGGTAAACTCCACTTTCTGTATAATTCTAATTTATATCTTCCAATATTAGAAGATCCTCTTTGTTCCTCGCGTGTAATAAAGCGTTTTAAATCGCCATATTTTAAAGTTTCAGCTATATATTCGTCTGGTACCAAATCTTCCAATTCGAAATTAAATATGGTGTCTTTTTTTCTTTCTGTCTCCAGAATATCTTTATTATCGGTAATCGTTCGTTTTAAATAATTACGCATTCTATATATTGAGTCCTCTTCCAAAAACCGTATACTATTAGCCGTTATTTTATAAGCTAATTTATTATCCTCGAAATGCTCTAAAGAGAAATTTAAACCTTGACTTTGTAAGGCATTAAAGCTGCTTACATAGATAATTTCATTATCATTTATTTGTTTAAATAATTTTTGATTGGCAACATTTTTTCTGCCTTTTAAATATTTATACTGAAAATCATTAAATCCCTTACTGGCATTTGGTGCGAGATATAAGCCTAAAAGAATAGAAAAAGCGGCCACAATTGTAGCTCCTATTAAATAAGGTCTTAAAAATCTTGAAAATGAAACTCCCGAACTTAAAAAGGCTACAATCTCTGTATTATTAGCTAATTTTGAAGTAAACCAAATGACAGATAAAAATAAAAACAAGGGAAACAATAGATGTGCAAAATAGATTGTAAAATCTAACAGATAAAGCATTACTTCACCAAAAGGCGCTTCTCGTTCTAATATTTTACCTATTTTCTCGGCAAGATGTACTGTAATGCCTATAGGAATAAACAGTAGTATCATCATTAAAAATGTGAGTAAATAACGCTTTAATATGTACCAATCTAAAATCTTCATTTGTTTCTAACCTCTCCAAAATAGAGAAAAAATTATCTGTTTTTAAATGCAAGTATTCTATTTAATTCCTTTTTTTTAGTTTTTAAAGTCTTTTATCCATTTGTTTTACCATCATGTCCTTCCACGTTCTAAAATCGCCAGCAATAATATGTTTTCTTGCTTCCCGCACTAACCACATGTAAAAACCTAGATTATGTATTGTTGCAATCTGCGCTGCTAATCTTTCGTTTACACTAAATAAGTGTCTAACATAGGCTTTAGAATAATCTGTATCTACCCAAGTTATACCCATTTCATCTAAAGGTGAAAAATCGTCTCGCCATTTTAAATTTTTTATATTTATAGAGCCATGAGCTGTAAAAAGCATACCATTTCTTGCATTACGTGTTGGCATAACACAGTCGAACATATCTACACCAAGTGCTATATTTTCTAATATATTAATAGGTGTACCTACTCCCATTAGGTATCGTGGCTTATCCTCAGGCAAAATGTCTGTCACGATTTCTGTCATAGCATACATTTCTTCTGCAGGCTCGCCAACCGACAATCCTCCAATAGCATTACCAACTGCACCTGCGTTTGCAATATATTCGGCCGATTGCTTGCGTAAATCTTTGTATGTACTACCTTGAACTATAGGAAAAAAAGCTTGTGAATAATCGTACTTAAAAGGCACTTTCTCTAAGTGATTAATACATCTATCTAACCATCTATGCGTCATTTTCATAGAGCGTTTCGCGTAATGATAATCACATGGATATGGTGTACACTCATCGAATGCCATAATAATATCTGCGCCAATTGTACGCTGTATTTCCATTACGTTTTCTGGCGTAAATGTATGATAGCTTCCATCTATATGAGACTTAAATTTTACGCCTTCTTCCTTAATTTTTCGTCTTGAAGACAAGGAATAAACTTGGTAGCCACCAGAATCGGTTAAAATGTTACGATCCCAATTCATAAATTTATGTAAGCCTCCTGCTTTTTCTAAAATATCGGTTTGAGGTCTAAGGTATAAATGGTAAGTGTTCCCTAAAATAATATCTGGATTAATATCATTTTTTAATTCGCGTTGGTGCACTCCTTTTACCGAGGCCACTGTTCCAACAGGCATAAAAATTGGTGTTTCTATAACACCATGGTCTGTAGTTAATAGGCCTGCTCTGGCATTACTTTGTGTATCTTTTGCTTTTAAATCGAATGTCATACTTGCGGAAATATTCAGCTGGTAAAGATAAATAACAAAACCACAATGGTTCTTAAACATTTAATAAATTTGAAAAAAGTTTAAAATTGTTAGCAAATGCATCAAATTCGTTAATAAGTGCATTCTTTCAACCTTTGCTAAATCTTATTAAACAGTTATTTTTGATGCTTTATAAATCAAGCTAAAAATAATGGCAAACACACAACAATTAGAAGACATTACAACTCAAGTTCGTAGAGATATTTTACGGATGGTTCACAAAGTAAATTCTGGACATCCAGGAGGTTCTTTAGGCTGCGCAGAATTTTTTGTAGCGCTGTACAACGAAATTATGGACAGAAAAGACGGTTTTGATATGGATGGTGTTGGTGAGGATTTGTTTTTCCTCTCTAACGGACATATCTCTCCGGTTTTTTATAGTGTTTTAGCCAGAGTTGGTTATTTTCCTGTTACCGAGTTAAATACTTTCAGATTAATAAATTCGCGTTTACAAGGTCACCCTACAACACACGAAGGTTTACCTGGAGTACGTGTTGCTTCTGGGTCTTTAGGTCAAGGTATGAGCGTTGCTCTTGGTGCAGCTCAAGCAAAAAAATTAAATGGCGATAAACATTTAATTTATAGTTTACATGGTGATGGTGAATTACAAGAAGGACAAAACTGGGAAGCTATAATGTATGCTGCTGGAAATAATGTTGATAATATCATTTCTACAATAGACTTAAACGGACAGCAAATTGATGGTTCTACGGATAAGGTTTTACCATTAGGAGATGTTCGTAATAAGTTTGAAGCTTTTGGATGGACTGTTGTTGATATAGAAGAAGGAAATAATATTGAAGCTATTTTAAAAGGAATGGCCGAAGCTAAATCATTAACTGGTAAAGGTAAGCCCGTTTGCGTTTTATTACATACAGTTATGGGTAATGGTGTTGATTTTATGATGCACACACACGCATGGCATGGTAAAGCACCTAACGATGAACAATTAGCGGATGGGTTATCTCAAAATGCTGAAACTTTAGGTGATTATTAAATCCTATTCTAAAAATCTGTAAAAATAATACAGATTTATAAATGAAGTTTAATTAAAAAGATTCCCGTTTTCACGGAAAATAAATATGAAAACATACGAAAATCAAGGAAATAAAGATACGCGCTCAGGATTTGGAGCAGGATTAACAGAATTAGGAAAAACTAACGAAAATGTTGTTGCGCTTTGTGCAGATTTAATTGGTTCATTAAAAATGGATGATTTTAAAGAAAATCATCCAGAACGATTTTTTCAAGTTGGAATTGCAGAAGCTAATATGATAGGTATGGCTGCGGGTTTAACCATTGGAGGGAAAATTCCATTTACTGGAACGTTTGCAAACTTTTCTACAGGACGTGTGTACGACCAAATAAGACAAAGTGTTGCCTATTCTGATAAAAATGTAAAAATCTGTGCTTCGCATGCTGGCTTAACTTTAGGAGAAGATGGTGCAACGCACCAAATACTTGAAGACATCGGTTTAATGAAAATGTTACCAGGCATGACCGTTATAAATCCTTGCGATTATAACCAAACTAAAGCTGCAACTATTGCCATTGCAGAGCATCACGGACCAGTTTACTTACGTTTTGGAAGACCAAAAGTTGCCAACTTTACACCTGAAAATCAAAAATTTGAAATTGGTAAAGCTTTGCATTTAGTAGATGGAACAGATGTTACTATCGCTGCGACTGGACATTTGGTTTGGGAAGCTTTAGAAGCTGCAAAAGCTTTAAATGAAAAAGGAATTTCGGCTGAAGTAATTAATATTCACACTATAAAGCCCTTAGATGCTAAAGCGATTATTGAGTCTGTAAGTAAAACAAAATGTATTGTTACAGCCGAAGAGCATAACCACTTAGGAGGATTAGGTGAAAGTATTGCAAGAGTATTATCGCAACACAAACCTACACCTCAGGAATTTGTTGCTACAAATGATACTTTTGGAGAATCTGGAACTCCAGAACAACTTATGGAAAAATATGGTTTAAATGCAGACGCTATTGTAAAAGCATGTGAAACAGTGATAAAAAGAAAATAAATTATATTTTTTAATTTTTTAAGGCTGAAAAACCATGTTGTTTTTCAGCCTTATTTTTTTATTATTCTCTCATTTGAAATGGTGTGAGAAAATATTCTGGCATGATTTTCGTTTTAACTATTCATTCACATAAAAAAACGACAATTATGAAAAATTTATTAAAATTTCACAAAAGGACGTTCTCCATTTGTAATCTAAGTAAAGGGGTAATTTTATCGGTATTTTTTATTTTAGCTTTTAGTTTTACTGCCATGTCTCAAAATGGAAGTGGGTTTGGTATTAAAGGTGGTGTTAATTATAATGCCAATGGCGATTATTTTAACTCCATTAGTAATACTTTTGAAGACCCTACAAGAGCCGTTGGATATCATGTAGGTATATTTGGAAAAATAGGTGACAAACTTTATTTAAAACCAGAATTAATTTATACAAAAACAACAAGCGAATACGATTCTGGCGATTTTAAACTGCAACGTATTGATGCTCCTGTTCTGGTTGGTTTAAAAATTATTGGCCCTGTAAGTGTCTTTGGCGGACCAGCGTTTCAATATATATTAGATTCTGATTTTGATAACGCCAGAATTGGCAATGTAGAAAATGATTTTACTGTTGGACTAAATTTTGGAATTGGATTAAACTTTAATAATTTAGGCATAGATTTACGCTACGAACGTGGCTTTACAGAGAATGAAGCGTCGATTATTTTAAATAATTCTTCGATAAATGTTGATAGGTTAGATACAAGACCAGAACAATTAATATTAAGTTTATCTATTAAACTGTAAGAAACAACAACGCATAAAAAAGCCCAATTTAAATTTTAAATTGGGCTTTTTAATTTATAGAAATATTACTCCAACACCGTAGTTATTGCAGCATTTAAATAGTTTGGTAGCATTTCGCCATTTACCATAGTAAATGGAACAACCAACGTGTTAAGCGTAAACGTTCCATCTAATTCTCCTTCAACACTAATAAATATTTCATTTAACCCATTGGGCTCAATTACACTATCGTAATATGCTTTAGCTTCGGCTCTCGACATAAATTGTGTAGTACCATCATCTTCGTATTCATTTTGCTGTACTTCATCTCTGGTTAATACACCATCGCCATCATCATCATTATCGATAAAATTAACTAATAAATCACCATCTGTATTGTCGTCTGCTCCGGTAAAATCACCATCTGGATGTTCAATATGTGAAGGTATACCATCGATATCGAAATCTGTATTGCTTCTTGAAATTACTTTAAGTTTAAAAAATAAAGGCGAGTATTGTGGTATTATAGCACTTGGAGAAGCTGAGAAATAGCCTAAACCAGAAGGCATAAATACAACTCCAATTCCATGATTGTTTGAAGTAAAAGAACCATCTGTGTTTTCTGTATATCCTGTAGCCGTTTTAAATTCAATAATCCCTTCTCTAAAACCGGCAACAACACCTCCAATGTTTCCAACTCCTGTGAGATTAAAGGGTTGACCACTATCTATACCAACAGCACTATCGAAAATAGAACCATCTGGTATTGTTCCCTCATAAACCATAGCCGCTGCATCTAATGCGTTTATAGAATCTCCTTCACCTTCTCTAACTTTTAAAATGTATAAGTTATAGTCTACATCATCATCATCTAAATTTACCGTTTTGATATCTAATCTTGGATAAACACCATCGGGTTGGTTTAAATAATTTATAATTGGCGTTTTGTCTTGAGTCCCGTTATCTGCAGAAATAGTATCTAATTCTACAGTAAACTCATCGTTAGCTGGATTATTGGCATTAGTAAAATCGAAATCTTCATAGTTGAAAAAGTGTGTTTCTAAATACGTTTCAATTTCAATAATATTTTCATCGTAAACTTCTTGCCTGTCTCTATCTGGAATTGGTGTAAATGACGCATCATCATCATTATTACAAGAAAATGCAAATAATAATAGATATAAAGTTGGAATTAAAAATTTTCTTAAATTCATTTTTGCTTATTTTTGGGTGCAAGATAATCTTTATAATAATTTTGTACAATATCATTAACGTAGAATTTAGTTAAATTATATGCGAATTGACAAGTATTTATGGTGTGTTCGATATTTTAAAACAAGAAATATTGCAACTACTGCATGCAAAAAAGGGCATATAAAGGTTAATGACCAAGTTGTAAAGCCAAGTAGAGAGGTTTTTGCAACAGATAAAATTGAATTACGTAAGAACCAGATTAATTATTCATTAACGGTTTTAGATATTCCACCAAATCGTGTTGGCGCTAAATTGGTGGATATTTATAGAGTAGACACCACACCAAAATCTGCTTTCGAGGGTCAAGAACTTCTTAAATATGCAAAAGATTACTATAGAAAAAAAGGAACTGGTAGACCTACTAAGAAAGATAGAAGAGATATTGATGATATTTATAAAGAAAATGAAAATTAATTGTTAATAGTAAAATATGGCGAATACTAAAAATAGTATACTGTCTCACGACGAAATAACACATAAAATAAGAAGAATTGCTTATCAGATTTATGAAAGCAACATCGACGAGACTGAGGTTGTTTTAGCAGGGATTGAATCGAACGGATATATTTTAGCCAAAAAATTAAAATCAGTGTTAGTAAAAATATCTCCTATTGAACCCATATTATGTAAAGTTTCTATAAACAAAAAGCAACCGTTGAGTAGTGTTGAAACCTCAATTAAACCTGAAAAATACACTAATAAATCTGTGGTGTTAATAGATGATGTTTTAAATTCTGGCACGACATTAATCTACGGTGTTAAGCATTTTCTTAACGTTCCATTAAAGCAATTTAAAACGGCTGTTTTAGTGAATAGAAATCATAAAAAATATCCTGTTAAAGCAGATTTTAAAGGGATTTCTCTATCAACCTCATTAAACGAGCACGTAGATGTGGATTTAACTGGAAAGAATTTTGATGTGTTTTTAAAATAGCTGAAGCACAATATCCTCTACAATTTCATTAACATTTCTATTAGCATTAATTGTATAGGCTGCCTTATTATAAAATAAAGCGCGCTCAAACAGGTGTTTGCCTATAAATTCTGTTAATAATTCGTCAGATTTAATATGAGCAATTAAAGGTCTTTTAGACTTTTCTTCCCTTAATCTATCTACCAATACTGGAATACTTACATTTAAGTATACCGTTTTTATCTTTGGTTTAGATATTAAACTGTCCATTGTGTTAAAGTAACATGGCGTTCCTCCTCCTAAAGATATTACGCTGTTTATTGATGTTTTTAAAAGGCTGTCAAGATATTGCTTTTCTTTCTTTCTAAAATATATTTCACCAGATTCTGAAAAAATCTCAGATAAACTTCTTTTTTCCTTTAACTCAATAACATCATCTAAATCTATAAATTTAAAACCTAAAACTTTAGCTAATTCTTTTCCAATAAAAGATTTTCCGGATGCCATATATCCTATTAAAACAATATTCATTTAAGTCTTATTATTTGATTATTAATCATGTAGAAATTACGTGAACAAAAAAACAAAAATATTTTTTAAAATAGGCTTGTATTATTAATAAAACGTTTTATATTTGCACCCTCAAAAGGAAAAGACCTGGTAGCTCAGTTGGTAGAGCATCTCCCTTTTAAGGAGAGGGTCCTGGGTTCGAGCCCCAGCCCGGTCACAAAAAAAAGTTAAGCTCTGCTTAACTTTTTTTTTTTATCTTTTAACATAGATTTTAATGCGCACGTGGCGGAATTGGTAGACGCGCTGGCTTGAGGGGCCAGTGATCGCTTAGATCGTGGAAGTTCGAATCTTCTCGTGCGCACTTAAAAAAACTTCACAAAAAGTTATAATATTGCGTTTTGTTTAATTATTTTAGCAATACGATGAACAATATTAAAACACAATTTAGCATTCGCGACCTTGAAAACCTTTCGGGTATAAAAGCTCATACCATAAGAATTTGGGAAAAACGGTACAATTTATTTCAGCCGAACAGATCTGATACTAATATTAGGTATTATAGTTTAAAGAGCTTACAAAAAATTCTAAACATAAGTTATTTAAACAAAAATGGGTTGAAGATTTCAAAGATTGCTGATCTTGACGAAGAGGAAATCCCGTTGATGGTGAAATCTATTTCCGAAAAACAATTTAATAATAATTACGCTATTAATGCTTTTAAAATGGCTATGTTTAGTTTTGATAGTGCTTTATTTCACGCTACCTATAATAAGTTGTCTTCCAAGCATGAGTTTAATGTAATTTTTTATACTTACATAGTTCCTTTCTTAGATGAAATAGGATTACTCTGGCAAACAAACACCATTACTCCTGCCCATGAGCATTTTATAGTCGAACTTATTAAACAAAAAATTTTAAGTAATACGGAGAAAGTTAATGCGACGGCTAAAAATAAAAATATCGAGCAGACCTTTGTTCTATTCCTCCCAATGAATGAAATTCATGAGTTAGGTTTGCTTTTTATTAATTATGAATTATGTAAGAATGGATTACATTCTATTTACTTAGGGCAAAGTGTACCTATGAATAGTTTAGAGCATCTCACTGATTATTACGATAATATCACATTTATCTCTAGTTTTACTGTAAAGCCAAATACTGAATTTATTGACACCTACTTAGAAAAATTTCATTCAACAATTTTAATGCATTCAAATAACATTTTATATGTTTCTGGCAGGCAGACACAAAATATTAACCTTTCAACTTTAAACGATAAAATTTCGGTTTTACAATCAACCAAAGCAGTTTTAGATAGTTTACAAATAGAAAAATTAAAAGTAAATTAAAATGAGTAAAAAAATTGCTATAATTGGTTCGGGCTTTTCAGCATTATCTGCTTCATGCTATCTTGCAAAAGCTGGTTATAATGTAACCATATTTGAAAAAAACAGTACAATTGGTGGTCGTGCAAGACAATTTAAGAAAGATGGATTTACGTTTGATATTGGACCCACCTGGTATTGGATGCCCGACGTTTTCGAGCGTTTTTTTGCAGATTTTAATACCAAACCCTCCAACTATTATGATCTTGAAAAATTAAATCCAGCCTATAGTGTCTATTTTGGAAAAGACGATTTTATAACCATTGAAGATACTTTAGATAAAATATACGCTGCTTTTGAAAAGGAAGAAGCTGGAAGCTCTATAAAATTGAAGAAATTTATAGATAATGCGCAAAACAACTATGAAGTAGCGATAAAAGATTTAGTATATAGACCAGGTGTTTCTCCTTTAGAATTAATTACGCCTGTTACCATAAAAAAAATCAATCAATTTTTTAGCACTATAAAAAAAGACGTCAGAAAAGAATTTAGAAACGAGCGTTTAGCACAGATTTTGGAGTTTCCTGTCCTTTTTTTAGGTGCAAAACCAAGTAATACACCTTCTTTTTACAGTTTTATGAATTATGCCGATTTTGGTATTGGGACGTTTCATCCTAAAAAAGGCATGTATCAAGTTGTGCTTGCAATGGAAGCCTTAGCAAAATCATTAGGCGTTACAATTAAAACAAAAAACCCAATCGATAAAATAACCGTAGATAATGATAAAGCAACAAGTATCATTTCTAATGGAAAAACATATAATGCCGATATTATTTTAAGTGGTGCAGACTACCACCATACCGAAACATTGCTGGACAATAAGTACAGGCAATATTCTGAAAAATACTGGAACCATAAAACTTTTGCGCCATCATCGCTTTTATTTTATGTTGGGTTTAATAAAAAATTGAAAAATGTTAATCATCATACCTTATTTTTTGATGTAGATTTCGATGTACATGCACAAGCTATTTATGATGATCCCAAATGGCCGGAAAACCCATTGTTTTACGCAAGTTTTCCAAGTATAACAGATAACAGCGCTGCTCCTGATGGTAAAGAAGCAGGTATTTTTTTAATACCGTTAGCTCCTGGTATTGAAGATACAGCAACTTTAAGGGATTTGTATTTTAAAAAAATAATTACTCGCTTCGAGCATTTAACTTCACAAGAAGTTCAAGATTCAATTATCTTTATAGAATCGTATTGCGTAAACGATTTTATTGACGATTATAACTCGTATAAAGGAAATGCATATGGAATGGCTAATACGTTATTTCAAACAGCATTTTTAAGACCTAAATTAAAGAGTAAGAAAGTGAAAAATTTATATTTTACAGGACAACTTACTGTTCCTGGTCCAGGCGTTCCTCCTTCCATTATCTCTGGAAAATTAGTTGCAGAATTAATATCTAAACACCATAAATAGTATGAAAGCACTATTCGATACCGTTTCGTACCATTGCAGTAAGATTGTAACACAGTCGTACAGTACTTCGTTTTCTATGGCTACTAAAATGCTGGCAAACTCAATCCGTCAGGACATATATAACATTTATGGTTTTGTTAGGTTTGCCGATGAAATAGTAGATACCTTTCATGATTACGATAAGGCTTCGCTTTTTAAAAGATTTGAAGACGATTTAGAAGCCGCTTTACAAGATAGAATTAGTTTAAACCCTATTCTTAATGCATTTCAGCATACCTACCATAAATATAATATAGAAAAGCATATGGTTGATGCCTTTATGAAAAGTATGCGCTTAGACCTTACTAAAACCACCTATTTAACAGAATCTGAATATAATGACTATATTTATGGCTCTGCTGATGTAGTAGGATTGATGTGCTTAAAAGTATTTGTAAATGGTGATAACGAAAAGTACCATGAGCTTAAAACTTTTGCGATGTCATTAGGTTCTGCATTTCAGAAAGTAAATTTTTTAAGAGATTTAAAGGCAGATTTCGATGTGTTAGAACGCACCTATTTTCCTAATACAGATTTAAATAATTTGGATGAAAATGCTAAGCAAATAATAATTAAAGACATTGAAAATGATTTTGCAAAAGGGCTTGAAGGCATAAAGTTATTACCAATAGAAGCTAAATTTGGTGTTTTTATGGCTTATCGTTATTACAACCAGTTATTAAAGAAATTGAAAAAAACGCCTGCTTTAGATATTAAAAACACAAGAGTTAGAGTACCAAATTATAAAAAAGTAGAGCTTTTAACCAGAAGCTATGTAAAATATCAACTTAATTTAATGTAATGCATATATTTTATTGGATACTAGTTTTTTTAGGCACTTTTGCTACTATGGAATTCATGGCTTGGTTTACACATAAATACATAATGCATGGCTTTTTATGGTCTTTACACAAAGACCATCACCATAAAGATCATGACAGCTGGTTTGAAAGAAACGATGCTTTTTTTATTTTTTATGCTATTGTAAGCATGACCTGCTTTTATCTCTGGAGCTACGAAAACGTTTGGTATGGCTTACCTATTGGATTAGGTATCATGGCGTATGGTGCTGCTTATTTTATTGTACACGATATTTTTATTCACCAGCGTTTTAAACTACTAAGAAACGCTAATAACTGGTATGCTAAAGGCGTGCGAAGAGCGCACAAAATGCACCATAAACATTTAGGCAAAGATGAAGGAGAATGTTTTGGTATGCTGTTTGTTCCTTTTAAATACTTTAAGCGTAACAGTAAATAAATGTCTATTAGCAAGTCTTTCGACTATATTATTATTGGCAATGGTCTTGCTGGATTTCAATTGGCATTAGCACTCGCTGAAGATTCCTTTTTTAATGATAAGCAAATAGCATTAATAGACAAATCTCCTAAAAACAGTAACGATAAAACCTGGAGCTTTTGGGAAAAAGGTGAAGGTAAATGGGAGCATATTATATCAAAAACTTGGAAAGAGGCTTTGTTTTTTTCTTCTGAAAAACAATTAAAACTACCTCTTAGCCCTTATACTTACAAAACCATTCATGCGTTAGACTTCTATGCTGCCGCAAAACAAAAACTTTCGAAAAAAGCTAATTTTCAATTTATTGTTGAACCTGTCATTTCAATTGAAGAGACCGATAGTATCATTGTAAATACAACTAACAACTCCTACTCTGCTTATCATGTTTTCGACAGCAGAATACCAGAAGATTATTTTTCAGAATTCAATAATTACACAAAAATAATTCAGCATTTTAAAGGTTGGATCATTGAAACAGAAACACCAGTTTTTAATCCGGAACAATTTACAATGATGGACTTTAGAATGAAAGACGGAGACCAAACCACTTTTACGTACGTGTTACCACTTTCTAAAACTAAAGCGCTTATAGAGTTTACTTATTTTACACCAGATTTAGTAAATGAAGACACTTACGATAGTTTTGTAAAAAAATACATTGCCGAAACATTAAAAATTAGCCGTTATAAGATTCTGGAAACCGAAAGCGGAAAAATTCCTATGACTAATTTTCCATTCGAAAATTATTCTACAAAAAATCTAACGAAGATTGGTACTGCTGGTGGCTGGGTTAAGGGTTCTACAGGTTACTCTTTTAAGCACACAGAGAAAAAAGTTGCTATAATTATCGAGAATTTAAAACTTAATAGAAAACCTTCAAATAGACTCTTTAAGAAAAGGTTTAAGTTTTACGATAAAATATTTTTAAAAGTCCTATTAGATGAAAACGAAAAAGGCGAATGGATTTTTAATCAATTCTATGCTAAGAATTCGATAGAAAACATGTTTAAGTTTTTAGATGAGGAGTCTTCATTTTTAGAAGAATTAAAAATTATGAAATCTCTTTTTTCTTGGAGCTTTATAAAAGCCTTTTTTAAAACATTATAATTTTAAAAGCTCATCTATTGTATTTCTTACCGTGTTGCTGTTCCAATTGGCAGCTCCAGATTTATCTATAATTATATTGCCTTGCCTGTCCAGTAAAAATGTTCGCGGAATACTTTTTACATAAAAAGTCTCTGGAGCCTGAGATTCTGGCACGTACGAACTAAAAGTATAATTTTTATTATTCAAAAAATCTTTAATTTTTTGGTCCTGCTCATTAGAAACCAAAATAAATTCAATTTTATCACTGTAATCATTATATAATAATTGTATAGAGGGCATCTCTGCAATACAAGGAGGACACCAAGTTGCCCAAATGTTTACAAGCACAACTTTACCTTTAGTACGATCAAAATGAAAACCATTACCATCTAAATCTCTTAATTGCCAATTGTAATTACTAACCTGTTCTATGTCACTGTCTTTTTCTACACTCGGACTCATTTTTGCAATAACTGAGTGTAATGCAATTTGAATTTGTTGCCGTGATTGAGGGATAATCAACAAAGCAATAATTACTATGAAAATTATATTTTTAGTTGAAATTTTGCTTTTAGCCATAATTTTTAAATAATTGAAGCACTAATTTAGCATAATTAGTGCTTCAAATCCTATAATAAAACTTTAACTATAAATATTTTATAACTGTGAAATCGTTACGCGAACCACATTTTGAACTAATGGTACGTTAGCAGGAAACGGATTAACTTCTCTAACCTGTGTATTAGGGTCTACAGGACCAGTATTAAGGGCAGACTGTCTTATTACTTGATTTAGGCCTGCTCCAGGAAATTCGTCTACTTCTGTTCCTACATCATATAATTTAACATTAGATGTAACATCTCCAGTTACTGGATTTGCTCCGTTAAATAATGATATTCCTCCTTGAGAGAAAGTATAAATCCAGTCATTGCTTTGAATTGACATTGTCGCAAAAGATAAATAATCGCCTTGTTTAGCAGTAATATCGAAAGAATAACTATCTCCTGGTCCTACAGCACCTGGTGTAGATGTCCCTACTGGAGTGTTAAATAAAGCGCTTGAAGATACTCCCATTTTAGTGCTTAGTACAACTGCTAAATTACTTGGGGTACCATCCTCTGCAATTCCTTCTAAACCTTCACCATTATCTGGTTGCCCACTAGTAAACAATGGATTAATACCTTGATCATGAACAGCCCAAACACCAGGAGAAATTGGTATTATTAATCCGCTATTATCCAAAACTCTCATGTTTTCTACCATTGCAAAACCATCTTCCGCAATATCTTCCACACCTTCTGAAGCAGCTTCACCTGTTTCAAAAAATGGATTAGGACTTGTGTGTATTGTGTAAACAGCAGGAGACATTGGTACTGCTGCAGTAGTTCCTGATCCTTGCGCTGGAGTAGCAATTGTTGTCATGGTTGAAATATTCTCGATTCTTAATGTAAAGTTTGTTCCTCCATTATGTGTTAACGTTACTTGTGCAACCTCATCAACATCTGGCAGCACATTAACACCATCAGTATTTCCGGTGATTTCTGTTACCACTCCATTTTCATCAACACCTTGATCTGAAGCATCAGCAGCCTGCTGTGGTTTTTGGTTTGCGCTTCCTGTAACTTCATTAACTTCTGTTCCTGCATCCCATAATTTAACTTGATTAGTGACATCTCCAGAGTTTGGGTTTCCCATGGCATCAAATAAAGCAATACCCTCACCGTCTGGTGATAAGAATAAGTCATTAGATTGTACAAACATTGTTAAAAAATTTACGCGTGTACCTCCATCTCCAGGTAAAACATTTGGTCCTGCATCAAAAGAAAACTCGTACGCTCCTCCTGGAAAAATAGGTCCTGGTGTAGTTTCTCCAATTGGAGTGGCTGCTAATCCTCCTGAAAAATATGTTGATGGTGTTAACACATTCTCAATTGTTACTTTAAGATTAACACTCTCTGGTTGATTAATTATAGTTCCATCATCATCATTTGAACATGATACTGTAATTAAACATAATAGCGCAAGGCCGAAAATTAATTTTTTCATTTTTGTTTTTTTTTATATTAATTGAAATCTACTCAATAATTTAAATTGGTAGAGCTAAAACCGAAGTAATTTCTTTTTTAGTCGTTAAATAGCTAAAAACCTTACATCTATTGCATAAAAAACTCCTAAACGTTAATTTAGGAGTTTTTTTTATTTTTTAACCTTTTTTGGTTTTAAGATGCGTTTTCCTTTTTTATTAAATTTAAGGCCGAACCTTCATTATACCAGTTAATTTGAGCCTGGTTATAAGTATGGTTTAACATAATCTTGTCTTTACTTCCATCTGCATGCACGACTTCTAACGTTAACTGTTTGTTAGGTGCAAAATCTGCCATATCCACAAAGTTGAAGGTATCATCCTCTTGAATTAAATCGTAATCACTTTCGTTTGCAAAGGTAAGACCTAACATCCCTTGTTTTTTAAGGTTAGTTTCATGAATACGTGCAAAAGACTTAACAATAACAGCTACTACACCTAAATGTCTTGGTTCCATTGCTGCGTGTTCTCTTGATGATCCTTCCCCATAATTGTGGTCTCCCACAACAACAGTTTTTACTCCAGCGGCCTTATAAGCTCTTGCCGTATCTGGCACTCCTCCAAATTCACCTGTTAATTGATTTTTAACAAAGTTTGTTTTCTTTCCAAATGCATTAACAGCACCTATTAAACAATTATTAGAAATATTATCTAAATGCCCACGAAAACGTAACCAAGGTCCAGCCATAGAAATATGGTCTGTTGTACATTTTCCAAATGCCTTAATTAATAATTTAGCACCTTTTATTTCTTTTCCTATTGGCTCGAAAGGTGTTAATAGCTGTAAACGTTCTGAAGTTGGACTAACCACTACTTCTACTCCGCTTCCATCTTCAACAGGTTCTAAATAACCGTTATCTTTAACTTCAAAACCTTTTGGAGGTAATTCCCATCCTCTTGGTTCTTCGAACATGACTTCTTCACCATTTTCGTTAATTAACTTATCTGTCATCGGATTAAAATCCAAACGACCTGCAATCGCTATTGCTGCTGTTAATTCTGGAGAGGCTACAAATGCGTGTGTATTTGGGTTTCCATCTGCACGCTTAGCAAAGTTTCTATTAAAAGAATGTACTATACTATTTTTTGGTGCATTTTTAGGATCACTATACCTTGCCCATTGGCCAATACATGGTCCACAGGCATTTGTAAATATTTTAGCATCTAATTTTTCGAAAATACCCAAAATACCGTCACGATCTGCTGTGTATCTTACTTTTTCAGAACCTGGATTGATTCCTAATTCCGACTTCATTTTTAATCCTTTATCTAAAGCCTGCTGCGCGATAGAAGAGGCACGAGATAAATCTTCGTAAGATGAGTTGGTACAAGACCCAATTAATCCCCATTCTACTTGAATAGGCCAATCGTTAGCCTTCGCCTTTTCGGTCATATCTTTTCCTGCAGATGTTGATAAATCTGGAGTAAATGGTCCGTTTAATAAAGGCCCTAATTCAGACAGGTTAATTTCAATAACCTGATCGAAATATTGCTCTGGATTTGCATAAACTTCTGGATCTGCTGTTAAATAGTCTTTAACTTTGTTTGCTGCATCGGCAACCTCTGCTCTTTCTGTAGCACGTAAATAACGTTCCATAGACTCATCGTAACCAAAAGTGGAAGTTGTTGCTCCAATCTCTGCTCCCATATTACAAATAGTACCTTTTCCTGTACATGACATAGAAGTTGCACCAGGTCCAAAATATTCTACAATTGCACCTGTACCTCCTTTTACAGTAAGTATTTCTGCCACCTTTAAAATAACATCTTTTGGTGCTGTCCAACCTGAAAGTGATCCTGTTAATTTTACACCTATTAGTTTTGGGAATTTAAGTTCCCAAGCCATGCCTGCCATTACATCTACTGCATCTGCTCCACCAACACCAATAGCTACCATTCCTAATCCACCAGCATTTACTGTATGGGAATCTGTACCAATCATCATACCTCCTGGAAATGCATAATTTTCTAATACTACCTGATGAATAATACCTGCACCTGGTTTCCAGAAACCAATACCATATTTGTTAGATACAGATTCTAAAAAATTAAAAACCTCACTACTTACGTCGTTGGCGTGTTTTAAATCTTTAACTGCACCTTCTTTTGCCTGGATTAAGTGATCGCAATGTACTGTTGTTGGTACGGCTACTTTGTCTTTTCCTGCTTGCATAAATTGCAATAATGCCATTTGCGCAGTAGCATCCTGACATGCAATACGATCTGGTGCAAAATCTACATAATCTTTACCTCTGGTGAAAGCTTTTGTTGCTTTTCCATCCCAAAGGTGATTGTATAAAATTTTCTCTGAAAGTGTTAATGGTTTACCAACGATATCACGAGCTGCATCAACACGTTCTGCCATTTGACTGTAAACCTTCTTAATCATATCGATATCGAATGCCATATAGTTAAATTTTAATTTTAGTTGTTGTTAATATTCCGAAGTTTTCGGAATTGCAAAACTACAAAAAGTTGAAGAATTTAAAAAATTTGTAACGATTTAGGTAAGTACTTGCGAATAATTCAAAAAAAATAAATAATTATACTTAAAATTTACAAAAATGATAATTTTAGTATTGAAAAAATACTAAATTAATAACTGAGCTGACTTTTTTATCTATAAGTATGGTAGCTATAATCGATAATAAATTGCTATTAAAAAATAGGAGAAATTTATTTCTTAAAATAAGATTTAACAAGAACTCCAATTAAAACTATTAAACCAATTACTTCTATAAACGATCCAATAGTTAGGAGTTGTGGACCGTAAGGCCAATGCTGGATTTTAAATAAAGCGCCAAGAATTGTAAAGATAAAACCTAAAAGAAAAATAATGACAGGAATAATAAACTGTTTATTCTTCATTAAAATAAGCTTTTAATAATTTGCTCTTCGGTTACACCTTCTGCTTCGGCTTTGTAGTTTTTTATTATTCTATGACGTAAAATGCTGTTTGCAACGGCTTGTACGTTTTCAATGTCTGGAGAAAATTTACCATTAATTGCTGCATGAGTCTTAGCGGCTAAAATTAAATTTTGAGACGCTCTTGGTCCTGCTCCCCAATCTATATACTGATTAACCAAATCTGCTGCCGCATCTGTATTTGGTCTCGTTTTAGCAACCATTCTAACAGCATATTCGATAACATTATCTGCTACAGGAATTCTTCTTATTAATTGTTGAAAATCTATAATTTCCTGTGCTGAAAACAATGCATTAACTGATGCAGAAACATCTGTGGTTGTTGCTTTAACTACTTGCACTTCTTCTTCGAAAGTAGGGTAGTCTAAATTAATTGCAAACATAAAACGGTCTAATTGCGCTTCTGGTAGTGGATATGTCCCTTCCTGCTCTATTGGGTTTTGTGTCGCTAAAACAAAATATGGCAAATCTAATTTATAATGATGTCCTGCTACTGTAACTGCTCGTTCCTGCATGGCCTCTAATAAAGCGGCTTGTGTTTTGGGAGGCGTACGGTTTATTTCATCTGCTAAAATAATATTAGCAAAAATTGGCCCTTTTATAAATTTAAAGTTTCTACTCTCGTCTAAAATTTCGCTACCAAGAATATCGCTTGGCATTAAGTCTGGTGTGAATTGAATACGCTTAAAATTGAGTCCTAAAGTTTGAGCAATGGTATTAACCATTAATGTTTTTGCTAAACCTGGCACTCCAATTAATAAGGCGTGACCTCCAGAAAATATAGAAATTAATATTTGGTTTACCACATCGTCTTGACCTACGATTACTTTAGCAATCTCTTGTCTTAATGCGTTATACTTGGTTACTAATTGGTTGATAGCTGCTACGTCTGACATTCTTTATTTATAGTATATTATTTTTTAAGCCAATTGTTAGTAAAATCGCAATCTCTATAATTGCCACTTATTTTAATGTATGTATCGTCAATTTTTTCTTCTTGCCATTTCGCAATTGCGTCTAATCGTTTTTCATTAAGAGCAAGTTCTTTAATTTTAAGATAGTCTCTTGAGTAATCTGCATCGTGCTCGTCTATTCTATCTGTAACTGTAAGAATTTTAAAGAGCACATTACCTATTTGATCTCTGTCTACAAGAACGTCTGATACGGTATTATTTTCTAAATCCTGAATCTTAACATAAATTTCGGTATCAATTTTAGTTAATTCAAAATTATAATCTTGTGTTGCAGGATTAATAAGTTGTCCTCCTTGAAATTTTGTTTCAATTTCATCACTAACTTCTCTGGCTGCATCTGCAAAAGTAATATTACCTTCTTCTATATTTTTCTTTGTTTCTTCAATTTTTTCTTTAGCTTCTTTTACAGAACTTTCTGAAACCTCAGGTATCATTAATATGTGTCTGACATCGTATTCCTGTCCTCTAATTTTTTCTAGAAATATAATATGATAACCGTATTCTGTTTTAAAAGGTTCTGATATTTCACCCTCCTGTAAAGAAAAAGCTACTTCTCTAAACTCCTTGACCATACGTGGCCTATTTCGATTCATGGGTGGTAATGCACCTCCATTTTTTTTAGAACCAGGATCGTCTGAATTAAATAAGGCTTTAGACCTGAAGTTCGCTCCATTTTCCTCTACATCTTTTTTAATGGTTTTAAGCTCATTAATAACTCTGTCTATTTCTTCTTGAGTTGGCTCTGGTTTTATTACTATTTGTGCAACTTTTAATTCTGTACCAAATGTTGGGCGTTGCTCTTTAGGTATTTTGTTAAAAAACTGGCGTACTTCTTCTGGAGTAACTTCTACTTCATCTACAATTTTACGTTGCATTTCGGCTGCTAATTTGTTCGCTTTATTAATTTCGAACATTTCATCCTTCAAGCTTTGCTCATCCTCTTTTTTATAAAAGTCTAACACTTGTTGCATATCACCTCCAACCTGCTCTTGAATTTGCTGTAATTGCTGGTTTACATAAGAACGGATTTCGGCATCATTAATAACTATACTATCTTGTATAGCATGATGCGCATAAAGCTTATCTTCTAAAAGTTTACCAAATAATTGGCATCTGGTAATATTATCTGGATTACCGCCTTGAGCCTTGAGCTGTAAAAAGGTTTTATCAATATCAGATTCTAAAATAATGTATTCACCAACTACGGCAGACACGCCATCTACTTTAACATTTATTAGTGGCTTTAAGCTGTCTTTTGCTGCTTCAGCTTTTGGAGTTTCGTCAATAATTTCTTGTGCTAATATTCCGTTAACAACAAAAAGAGTTAAGCATACAGCTATTAAGTGTTTCAAATTAATTATAAATTTCAAATTGTTTATTTTTAATGGCATCTTTTGTAATGTCTTTTTCTAATTTACTAATAAGCTCCAGTTTTCGTTTGTTTATTACTATTTGCTTGATAGTTGGTCTCACGTATTCTAAAGGTGCTTCGTCATTTCTAAGCAGCACATCTGTAATTTGCATCAAATATAGTCCTAATGAATCTTTGCGTTGTATAAAATTAGATTTTTTTAACAGTTCATTTTTATTCTCTGTAGTAACTGTAGGTATTTTGGTAATAACTTGATCTAATCTAATCCAAACAGAATCGTTTAAAGAGTACGATTTAAACTGAATTGCCACAGAATCTAACTCTCTTTTATCTTTAGCATTAAAGCGCTTAAATTTTTCCTTAATCTCGTTAAAATCAAGTCTATTTTCATCAATATTAATATATCTTAATTTAACCAAATCTTCATTAAGCTTAAAAACCTGTTTATTATCCTCATAGTATTTTGATGCCTCATTTGCAGAAACAACAGTATCTAAGTTTTTATAAACTAAGGCTTCTAGGTAAGCTTTGCTGTATAAATCGTTTTTATATTCATTTACCAATGCATCAAATTCTTTCTGGGTGTTTTCGTCTAGATTTACTGTAGCACCTTGGACAAGCAATTGCTCTGTTGCCCATTGGTTTATAAAGTTATTTGTTATAACAGTGCTGTCTTCTTGCGTATAATTTTCGGGAAGTATTGTTTTTAGGTCGTCTTTATATAAATACACCTCATTAACTCTGGCTATAGCATCCTGAGTTTCTGTTTTCTTAAAATAATCGCATGAGGTAAGCATGAAACCAATAACGGTATATATAGCAATACGCTTTAACATCTTATTTGGCTATTGTTTTTTTAACGTAATTTAATGCATTGTTGTAGATTTCTACTTTGTATTTTGAAGCTAATTCGCTCAACCAATTCTTTTCCTTAAAATTTTGGTAGTCGCTTGTAACTTTACCCATTGCTTCTTCCAGCGTTTTTTCGCTTTTAGGCAATACACTATTTACTTTTACAACTACGTATGCATCATTATGTTTATAGATTTTTGAAATTCCTTTTTTAAAGACGAAATCCTCTGGAAGTGCTTGATGCTCTCGATCCATTTCACCAGATGTGAAACTAACATTAACTTGATTGGTTGTATTGACTAAGTTTTTAATGTCATCTATGTTTGTGCCTTTGTCCATTAGACTAGCAATCTTTTTTATTATATTCTTTTTGGCAGAAGAAGCTACCACAGCATTTACACGCTCAGGAAAAAAATAACTACTTTTATTGGCTTGATAGTAATTTTTAACTGCAAGAGAATCGGTTTTAGCGGCATTCCATATTTCGGTTTCCATTAAATCGAAAAGCAAAAGCCCATCTCTATATTCTGCTACAATTTGAGCATAATCTTCGTTTTCGTTAATTAGATTTTCTTCTTGATATTTTAATAATTCGTTTTCTACAAATTTTTTATATTGACTTTCCACAATATCGTTAATAGAAACAGAATTACTAATACCTCTTTGATTTTTTATTAAATATTGCCCAAAGTCATTATAGGTTATGCTTTTACCCTCAATTTTTAGAAGTGTATTATTCTCATTGAAATTGGCTGGTAACTGCCATCTTCCGTTATAGTATTCGTTATTTAAAATGGATTTAAAATATTCTAAGTCCGTTTTATTGTCTACTATAATATATTTTGATTTTAAGGTGTTAACTCTCGAGTCGTTTATTACCTTAGAACGCGAGTCGCGTTTAACTTGCGATTGTAACTGCGATTTCATGTCCTCAAATGCTGCTATACCTTTTTTAGCTTTAAGTTTTACAATATGCCAACCAAATTGGGTTTTAAAAGGTTTCGACACGTCGTCTATATTTTTAAGTTCGAAAGCAACGTTTTCGAATTCTGGTGCACTTAATTCTCCACCAGAAAACGGTTTAAGCAACCCACCATTACTTGAAGAACTTTTGTCTTCGGAAAACTGTTTTGCTAAAGCATCGAAAGCTTCGCCTTGCTGAATACGTTTGTGTATTTCATTTATTTTTGTTTCGCTTTCTTTTGGATTGTCTTTATTAAGTTTAATCATTATGTGCGCAACAGACACTTCGCCTTGGGCTTCTCTTTTATCCAGAACTTTTACAACGTGGTAACCAAAACGGGTTCTAAAAGGATTAGAAACGTCGCCCACATTTGTATTATACGCTGCACTTTCAAAAGGGTAGACCATTTTAAATGCAGAGAAATACCCTAAATCTTCAGCGAATATTGTTCTCCCATTATGCACATCGGTTTGTACCACTTTATAACCCTCGTCAATCACCCTGTTTCTAAGTTTAACAATCTCGTTATAAGCCGCCAAAGTGTCTTGTGCGCTTGCATTCTCATCGATCCTAACTAAAACATGACTGGCATTAATTTCGGTTTGCAATCTGTTGTAAGCTTCTTCTACCAAAGCATCTGTAACTTTATTATCGGTTAGATAATTTTTAGAAAGCTGCTGTTTGTAACTTTCAAACTCACGAAGATAGGCGGGTTTTTGGTCTAATTCTAACTGTTTAGCTTCCTTTAACTTCAACTTATAATTTATAAAAAGTTCAAGGTAACCATCAATATCTTTTTGAGACTCCTCTTTTACTAAATCTAAATTTTTATTGTAAACTCTTAAAAATTCTGAAACGTAAACAGGTTGATTATCGATAGTGAAAAGAATTTTCTCTTCTTGAGCTTGTAACTGCGTAAAAAAAACCAAATTAAAAACAAAAAAGAAAAGTAGATGCTGTAATTTCATAGTATTATTTAAATATGCCATAGCGTTGCAAAAATAACAATATTAGCCTATTATGCAAGCACAATACCAAACGTTAGGAAAAGAAAGTTTAGTATAGAGAAATTGCTTATATTTATTTAAAATTAATAAGAGAGTATAAATATTAAGATAATTTTACACCAACTAATTAACAACTCATGAAGTATACTTCGCAAATTATCGTAGAAGTCCCTTTAGAACAATTTATAAATAGATTTGATAACCATGATAATATGAAACATTGGCAGCGTGGCTTAGAAAGTTTCGAGCATATTTCTGGAGATCCTGGTAAAATTGGTGCTAAAATGAAATTAAATTACACTTTTGGCAAACGCAAAATGACACTTATTGAAACGATAACCGAAAGTAAGCTACCTCACGAACTTCATGTTAACTACGATGGTAAGGGCATTCTCAACTTACAACAGAATTATTTTGAAAGCACTCCAGAAGGATACACCAAATGGATTTGCACGAGTGAATTTATCCCAACAAATTTTTTTATGCATATAATGACCGTATTGGCTCCAGAATCTTTTAAAAAACAATCTATGGTATATCTTAACGACTTTAAAAATTTTGTAGAAAAAGGAATTTCTGTAAAAAATGCGTAAACTAAAATTAATCTGGGATTTTAGAGGTCCTAACGCTTTAAAGATTGCTCAACATCACGAACAACATCTTAAAGAATATATAATCGCAGAAAAATTGAATATCAAAATTACTGGTGTTGAAACTTTAAGCGACTACCATGCTACGGCATTTTTAGTGATTGATGAAGATAAAATGAAGCCTGTGAGAGATGTATTAAAGCCGCATCGCGGACAAGTTTACACGAATGCATAAGTGCTTCACACCTTATATATAGTCTTCACACATAATATATATTTAAGTACTATTGCCTCATGTTTGATACACATCGATTTTCTCGTTATTTAAAACCACTTCAATAATCTCTTTTATTTAAAGAAACATTAATAGATTTAGAATTTTAAAAATTTGTTGAATTCTTTACACAGTTTTCTAATGTCTATACTGAAGCAAGCAATATTTATTAGCATAATAAAAAACCATAGATACATTACTAACTATATGATTATCTTTCGATTAGACAAAAAACATCATCATGGATATAGACAATACTAAGTCACAAATAAACAAGTTAAATTGATGTATTTTAACGAGTGTCGTGAATACGTATTCGAAGTAGGTATTTTGTCTTTTTTATAGGTTTTTAGTCGATTATATTTACCTTTTGTAGAAAATTTGTACAAAAAAGGGTTATTAGTGTTCATTATAACCTAAAATAATGTATTTTTACCGAGCTATTTAATACAAAACCTAAATCCTATGATCAAGTTAACAACATTATTATCTGTACTTTCTTTCTTAAACTTTGGTATTATATCTGCTACGGTAGAAAACACCAATACAGAATCAATTACAAAAGAGTGTAATTTTACACACACAAATCCAATTATTGTACACAATGCAAGTGTTGGTATTTTTCCAGGAGATGGAAGCAACAGAAAAATTATATCTAAAGATATGATTAGAACATTACCTGTTGACATGATCTTAACTGGAATAGAAGCCGCCGAAGACGGTAAGCAATTAGTAATCTACGCTACAACAGGTGACATTACTTTAATGCCTAATCATTCAAGTTCTTCTATTGGAAATAGAATTGAGCAAAGTAGCAACATGACAATCACCCAAGGTTCGGCATTCGAACTTACCTATAGCGCTGCTATTGGCAAATGGGTTATTACAGATAGTTTATAAAAACAGAATTTAAATAGTAATATATTAAAAAAATCAAACCTTAGGGTTTGATTTTTTTTTATTTATTCCTTTCAACGAAATAGCTAAGTCTAAATAACAATAGTTTTACTTTTCTTCAATAAAGCAAGTCGGATGTATTTATTTCTTAAGCCGTGCTAATGCATATCTAAACATTTAATTTTAATGGATTACGCTTGTCATATAAGTATGTAATATTTCAACGCAATTTCGGCAGGCAACTAGTAGAGTCACGTGTTAATGTCCTTAATCTCGCTAAAAAAATTCGGGAATTTACGTATCTTAGAAACATGGCTGTAACCGATGATTTTTACCAGATAATTATTTTAGCTATTTTAATTAGTGTTGTCTGGGCTTTTGTAGCATATTACACTAGAAGCAGCTCTAACTTTCGCAGTAGAAGAAATAGCAAAACAAGGAGACAGTTCTAATTAACTACGCTTATTTTAATAACGTTGCTGGCTAGCTTAGCCTGTAACAATTACTCACTCTTTTTTGCTTTGGGTGATTGCACGTAGCACACTTTATATTGTAAGTCTATATTATTTAGAGTGAACATTAAATTACAGTCGTACCTATACCTTTAAATTTGTAGTATTCCTAAGGTAAATATAATTTTAAGGAGAGATCCTCAAAACATTAATTAGAGATGCTTTAAAATTGTTTCAACAAAAACCAATTCGTCGTAAGGCTTTATAATAATATCGCAAATAGTAGAATTTTGTATACTTTCACGCATCTCTTCAATCTCTACGGCTGTAAGGGCAATTACTGGAACCGTAGAATTAAACTCTCTAATGGCCTCTGTTGCTTCTAACCCATTAACTTCTGGCATGTTAATATCCATTAAAATAAGATCGATTTTATTGTTTTTAACAATTTCCACAGCTTTTAGACCTCCTTCTGCAACCAAAGGTTTTGCTTTATATTTTTCAAGCATTTTTCTTGTAACAATTCTATTTATTCTGTTATCATCTACAACCAAAATAGATTTGTTGTTAATAGAAATCTTAGGCTCTAATTCTATGTCTACAACTTCGGAATAATTTTCCTCTGCTATATCGTAAGTAATTGTAAAGCTTATTTCTGTCCCTTTACCTTCTTCACTAATTAAGTTTATTTCAGAATTATGCAGTTCTAAAAGCTTTTTAACAATAGGAAGCCCTAAACCTGTACCTTGATAGTGTCCACCTTCGTTTTTAACCTGAGTAAATTCATCGAAAATAAGTTGTTGTTTACTCTCTGCAATTCCAATTCCTGTATCTTTAATTTTAAAATTTAAAGTTGCTTTCTCATCTTTAATGGCTATGGCGTTAACGTCTAATGAAATCACTCCGTTTTCTGTAAATTTACAGGCGTTACCAATTACATTTATAAGTATTTGGGATAACTTGACGTCATCACCTACGAGTATTGAAGGTGCATTTTTGTCTATATTTATTTTAAAGTCATTCATGTTCTGGACTTTCAAAAACTCGAAAGACTTCATAATACCTGTAACCAGATCGTTTAAATTAAACGTTATTTTATTTAAATTGGTTTCTTGCTTAGAATCCAATTTGCTAATTTGTAATACGTCGTTTATTAGGGACAGCAAATAATCTGCAGAGAATTTTAGAGATTTAACGTCGTCTTTGTGTTTATGCAAATCTTTGTCGTCCATTAATATGGAAGATAAACCAATTATACCATAAAGCGGTGTACGCAATTCGTGACTAATATTAGAAAAGAATAGGCTTTTTGCGTTGGCGAGTTCTTCACTTTTTTCTTTAGCCAATAAATATTTTACATTCTTCTCCTTTAAATCTTTAAGTAATTTTTTTCGTCTATTATAAGAAACCAGTAATGCAGTTATAAAGAGTAATAAACCAATTGAACCAATTGAAACCCATGTAAGAATCGTTTCATTTTTATCGGCTTCTTGTTCAATTAATTGGTTTCTTAATTCTGTGGCTTCTAATTCTTGCTTATACTGTTCCAGATTAAATTTTGCGGTTACAGTTTCTACTGCCTTTATTTTATCTTGATTGTATTTTTCTTCTTTATACAGCGCAACTTGTTGTTGCATTTTATACGCCTCAATATAATTTCCCATTTTAGCATTTGCTAAGGCATAATAACTATAACTTTTTATTAAAGCATCAGTATAGTTTATAGGTTCAGACAATTCTATTGCTTGCCTTAAGTGCACAGTAGCTTCTCTAAAATCGCCTTGCATATACAATAGCCTACCCAAAATTAATTGATAACCTGCTGGATAAACTTTAGATGGCAGACTTTCTACATATTTACCTGTTTCGTATACATAAGATTGCGCTTTAGACTCGTCTTCCTTATCTAAATACAGTTCTGAAATGTTGTAATTTAGAATAAACAATCTTACAGTATCTTTGGCTTTTTTAGCGTAAGGAATTACGTTTTTATACGATTCAATCGCCTTATCGTTATCTCCCTGCTTGATATAAAAATTCCCCAAATCGATACTTGCACCCAAATAACCAAATGTATCCTTTCTTAGTTCTGATTGTTTTAACTGCTTATTAATGATTTTTTTTGCTGCACTTGTGTCATTAATTTCTAAAAAGGCATTACTTAAAATACTCGCAATGTTGGCTACGGCTGTATAGTCTTTTAACCGCTCTGCTTGCTTTATAATAATGTTTCCATCCTCTATGGTTTTTGCATAATCATTACCATAGAAACTTTTTCTAAGACCGCGTACCAGCGAATCCATTTCTTCTTTTAAAAGTTCTTCTTTGCTTTGAGACTGAGAGGCTGGCGTTTGTAAATCATCAGTTTGAGCAAAACAAAGTGTAAACTGAAAAAAAAGTACTAAACTTAGTAAAGTAGTTGTGTTCAAGGCGTTAGTTTTGAAAGTAGGTTATATAGTACAATAATAATAAGATATTTTCTAACTAACTAAAAAATAGATAACTAAAATTGATTTTATTGAACATTTGTGCCGATTACATAGAAAAAGAGGCCTTTTTAAACATTGTTTTGAGACTTTGACAGTATTTTCAATAGGGTTGTTTTTCACTCAAATATTTCCAATAGCGTTTAGGAACATGTTGTACATGTAATTTCATGTTTTTGCGCGACTTAATATTTGTGCTCTTAAAGTAATCTTTCCACAGTTGCTGGAACTCCAATTCTATATCTGCGAAAATGGAAGATGACGTGTAGGTAGGATCAAAATTTTTATCGAAATCTAGTTTAATAATTTCAACTTTATTTAAATCGTAATAAATGCCATAACGCCTAATTAAGTCGTAAATAAGCCATTTTTGATCTGCATAACGTTTTTTAAAATGGCCTGTTATTAGAGGTAAAACATTAAAATCAGGTTCAATATTGGCAAAGTAAATTTCATCCTTAGTAAGCTTAAATCGAACAAAAGCTTCCATTCTGTGTTTTTCCCTACCCACATTTTTCGCCAGTTTTGAAATAGCAAGCACGTGCTTATTAGAATAGTTCGATGCGACGTTATTTTTGGAATTAAATATATAAACAAAAGCTTGGTATAATGTATTTTCTACAATGGGTAATTCGCTTAAAAAAGCATAATAAAATTGATGCAACTCATTAGAAGTTACTTTCTCTTTTAGTCCTTTCCACACCCTATTTGCTTTATCCTTGTCTGATATAACAGATTCGTGGATACCAAAGAACGAATCCTGAAAAAGAGCTTCTCGCTGTATAAAAACCTGCTTTAATTTCTGTTCATAAGCAATAAAAACGGAAGTTAAAAAACCATCAAAAGAACCGTCGTAAACTAATGTTATTCTCATAACACGATAGCTTTATGAAAATAAATTTAACTGGTTACTTAGTAGCGAAGTGTACTTACTCTTAGAGTTTTGAAGAATTAGTCCTTTAATCTTTTCTGGAGTAAGATCACGCCTTTCAAATTGATTAGACGCACAAATAATAAAATATTGCGCTCGATTTAACGCAACACCTATTGCTTTTAAATGCTCCCAATTGAGCTGCCTAAAACGCCTTGCCTGCAGTATTTTATAAACCGATTTCATGCCTAACCCAGGAATTCTTGCCAGCATTCGTTTATCTGCTTTATTAATATCTACAGGAAACTCATGCAAATTTCTAAGCGCCCAACCTAATTTTGGGTCAATATCAAGATCGAGATTTTGGTGTTTCGGATTTAATATTTCTTCAATATTAAAACCATAAAAGCGTAAGAGCCAATCGGTTTGGTACAATCTATTTTCACGCAGCATAGGTACTGGTGTTCCTATTTGTGGCAAACGATTATCGTAACTAATTGGTACGTAACCAGAGTAATAGACACGTTTTAAATTAAAATTTTTATAAAAATAATTAGACGTGTACATAATCTGCATATCGTTTTCTCCGCTGGCTCCAACAATCATTTGTGTGCTTTGTCCTGCAGGAGCATACTTAGGTGTACTTTTAATTATTTTTTTTTCATTTTTATATTGAATAATTTCATTTTTAACCTTGTTCATAGGCTTTAAAAAGTCTGCTCTGTTTTTATCTGGAGCTAAAAGCTTTAACCCTTTCTCTGTTGGTATTTCAATATTTACGCTCAATCTATCGGCATATAATCCTGCTTCACGCATAAGTTCATCGCTTGCTCCTGGAATGGATTTTAAGTGAATGTAACCATTAAAATTTTCTTCAATTCTTAACTTTTTGGCCACTGCCACTAATCGTTCCATAGTATAATCTGCACTTTTAAAAATGCCAGAACTCAGGAACAGACCTTCTATATAATTTCTTCGATAAAAATTAATGGTCAAGTCTACCACTTCTTGAACCTTGAAAGCTGCACGCTTAACATCGTTACTTTTTCGGGTAACGCAATATGCACAATCAAATATACAGTGATTGGTAAGTAAGATTTTTAAAAGAGAGACACACCGACCGTCTTCGGTATAGCTGTGGCAGATTCCCGAAGCAGACGCATTACCCAAACCCTTATTTTTGTTAGTTCTATTGCTTCCGCTTGAAGAACATGACACATCGTATTTAGCAGCATCTGCAAGTATATTTAATTTTTCCTGAACGCGTTCAAAAGACATAATTTACAATTTATTCAACATGTAAAATTACTGATAATTTTATTGCTATCTGTAATATGTTTGAATAATTTTTAACATATTTGAAAGTCTTTTGTGCTCATTAAATGTTAAAATACTTTCGCTAAAAAGTTAAATGGTTTTTTATTAAACATTTATCTTCTATATTATCATTAAAATGAAATTGAAACTAATTATACTATTATTAATGACTAATACACTTTACGCACAATCCACTATACCAGAATCTATAAAAGAAGAAATTGAAACTGCTTTGTCTTACTATCCAGATTTAAAAAGCACACCTATACATTTTAAATTTAAAAAGAAGATTAAGAAATCCACAATGCAAGCACAACCGTCTTTTGGAAGTTTTTTTAAAAAAAGAGGAAAACGGTCGTATAATATCTATATAAGTGAAACTGTAAATATTTCTGGAGAAGTTTATTACACCAAAAACATGCCTAAGGATGTTTTAATTGGGTGGATTGGTCACGAATTAGGACATGTTATGGATTACAGAAACAGAAGTAAATTTAACCTCATCTGGTTTGGCATTAAATATCTATTATCTGAAAACCATATCGTTGAAGCCGAACGCTCTGCAGATACTTTTGCAATAAAATCGGGTATGGAAAAATATATTTTAATAACTAAAGATTTTATTTTAAATCAGGCTAATATTGATAAGCGATACATAGCAAGGATAAAAAAATATTATTTGTCTCCCGAAGAAATTATGGATATAATAAATAAAAGAGATTTAGAGTTATCTAAATCTTAGTAGGTCTCTGTAAACGCTTCCCATTCTTTAAATTTGTCTTCACCCATAACACGTTCCATCTTTACTTGTCCGCCTTTTTTCTTATTAGCACCGCTCCAATCTGCAAATACTTCTGGCTTAACTATTTGTACTTTAACACCTTCTAAGGCTTTTCCTCTTGCTACTTTATAATTTTTATTGGCCTTTTTCAAGAAGTTGTCTAAAGTTGACACCACTAATGCATTATCTTCATTTAATTCCTCGGAACCGAGGTACCAGCTATGATAAAAACCATCGTCAAAACGCTTAGCACATAAGGTATATTCTGGTATTGTTGTATTAAAAGTGTCTTCAAGATGCCTAATAGCATCATCTAATTTGTTTACAGAAAGCTGTGAGCCAACGGTATTTAAAAAGAATTTGGTACGACCAGTTATTTTAATTTCGGCTCTTTCAAGGTTAATAAATTCAATAGTATCGCCAATTAAATAGCGCCATGCACCACTTACTGTACTTATTAATAAAACGTAATCTTGCTCTAATTCTACGTCTTTTAAAGTTATACTTGGCGCATTCGCTTTTAAAGAACCATCTTGATTTATATACTCCGGTTTAAAAGGAACAAACTCAAAATATATTCCTCCATCCGTTACCAATTGCATAGCATCGGTTTCTGGCCTTGCCTGAAAAGCTATAAACCCTTCGGATGCCAAATAGGTATCTATAACAGTTACTGGTTTACCTAATAACGCATTAAAGCTTTTTTTGTAGGGCCCAAAAGCAACACCTCCAGAAGTAAACACCTGTAAATTTGGCCAAACATCATGAATATTTTCTGCCTTATGATAGTCAATTACCTCTTTCAACATCAATTCCATCCATGATGGAATACCACTTAATGCACCAATGTCCCACTGTTTAGCTCGCTTTGCAATTGTAGCTACTCGTTTATCCCAATCGTCAATTTTCGCAATATCTTCACCTGGCTTGTAAAATCCCTTAAACCAAGACGGAATATTACTTGCAGTAATACCACTAATTTCTCCTTCTAAATGATCATCTTTTTCTGTTAAGTCTGTAGAACTGCCTAACATCATCGCTTCTTTGGTGAAAAACTCTGCTGGCAAATCGAAATTACTCAAAGCCGTAACTTGGTCTATTCCTGCTTGTTTTATAGCACTCAACATCGCATCTGTAACTGGTATTCTTTTGCTTGTTTTTCCAGTTGTACCAGAACTCAATGCAAAGTAAGACGGCGTTCCAGGCCAAGTTATATTTTCTTCGCCATTATGCAGTTTACTCCACCATTTTTTATCAATGTCATTATAATCGAAATACGGAACCGCTTCAGAAAAAGCTATTGTAGAATCTTCGGCATCAATTATTTTTTGAAAATTATAATGTTTTCCAAACTGTGTGTCTTTTGCTGTTTCTAATAAATTTTGAAGTACTTTCTTCTGCGCTTCAACAGGATTTACAGATGGCGTCAACGCATCTTTTATATTAATAGCTCCCTTTATTATATTGCCAATTATTTCCATTAAGGTCTTTTTTTTTGTTCAATAAAACAATAAATGTTCTGTTTAAAACTTTATGCCTACATTTATGCTCTAATCTTGTAAATATACAAGATTCTAACCTGTTTTTATGATATTGAAAAGAACATTACAAGTCTTCGGATTGCTAACTGTTGTTCTCACCCTTTTACCTCTTTTAGATTTAGACTATTGGTTTATAAGGATGTTAGATTTCCCACATGTACAACTTACTTTTTTAACTTTATTCTCAATCCTTTTATTCTATATAAAGTTTGAGGTTAAAGATTATAGAGACAGTTTATTTATTCTCACATTAGTTGGGTGTTTTGTTTTTCAAGCTTATAAAATTGCACCTTTTACGCCTATTGTAAAAACTGAATTGTTTAAATATTCGCAAAGCAGTAAAGATTCTATTAAATTATTTACTGCAAATTTATTACAGAAAAATAAAAATCCAGATAAGATAAATAAGGCAATAAAGACTATTGATGCTGATATACTTGTTTTAACCGAAGCAAATAAAAGGTGGAAAAACAATGTGCAAAGTGTGGTACAATCTAAATACCCTTATAAAGTAGAAGTTGCATTACCAAACACTTATGGTATGTTGCTCTACTCTAAATACGAATTAATAGATTCTGAAATTAAATATTTAGTAGCCGACAGTATTCCATCTATTCACACTAAACTGAAGCTCCCAAATAATGATATTGTTCAAATTTATGCCATTCATCCCACACCACCTATGCCAACTGAAAATACCATGTCTACAGATCGTGATACAGAATTAATGTTGGTTGCTAAATTGGCAAGAGACTCTAAACACCCCGTAATTGTTATGGGTGATTTAAATGATGTTGCCTGGTCTGAAACGTCTCAGCTTTTTAAATCTATAAGTGGTCTACTTGATGCAAGAGTTGGGCGCGGTTTCTATAATACTTATAATGCTAAAAAATATTTACTTCGTTGGCCATTAGATCACATATTCGTCTCGTCAGAATTTAGATTTAGAAGTATGAAAATTTGTGAGGCTATAGATTCTGACCATTTTCCACTTTTAATGTCCTTAAGTTACGAACCTGATTTAAAAGAAGAGCAACAACAAAAACCACCAACAGCCGCTGAAATCAAAAATGCAAACCAACAAATAGAAGATTTTAAAATGAAGAAATCTACCTTGAATAATTAGGCGCCTCTTTAGTTATAGTCACATCATGAGGATGACTTTCGTTAATACCTGATGCTGTAATTTTTACAAATTTTCCTGTCGCTTTTAAAGTTGCAATATCCTTAGCGCCACAATAGCCCATTCCTGCTCGCAAACCGCCAATAAACTGGTGAATACTTTCAACCAATTCGCCTTTATACGGCACACGACCAACAATACCTTCTGGAACTAATTTTTTAATATCATCTTCCACATCTTGGAAATAACGGTCTTTACTACCTTGTTTCATGGCTTCTACAGAACCCATGCCGCGATAAGACTTAAATTTTCTTCCTTCGTAAATAATGGTTTCTCCTGGAGATTCTTTTGTTCCCGCTAAAAGTGATCCCAACATTACAGTATCTGCTCCTGCAGCAATCGCTTTAGGGATATCGCCTGTATAACGAATACCTCCATCTGCAATTACCGGTACACCAGAGCCTTTAATAGCTTCAGCGACTTCTAAAACAGCAGAAAACTGTGGAAAACCAACACCTGCAACTACTCGTGTGGTACAAATAGAACCTGGACCAATACCTACTTTAACAGCATCGGCTCCTGCATCTACTAAATATTTTGCAGCTTCGGCAGTTGCTATATTACCAACAACAACTTCTAATTCTGGAAATTTAGATTTAACTTCTTTTAAAACACTTACCACACCTTTTGTGTGCCCATGAGCAGTATCTATAATTATAGCATCTACGCCTGCATTAACTAATGCTTCAGCTCTTTCTACTGCATCACCTGTAACGCCAATGGCTGCTGCGACACGCAATCTTCCATAAGTATCTTTACAGGCTATTGGTTTTTGAGTCACTTTTGTGATGTCTCTAAAGGTAATTAACCCAACCAATTTGTTTTCTTTTACGATTAAAAGCTTTTCAATTTTATTTTTCTGAAGAATTTTTTCAGCGTCCTTTAAACTTGTTCCTTCTGGAGCTGTGACTAAGTTTTCACTCGTCATCACCTCAATAATTGGTCTGTTGTTTTGGTGCTCGAAACGTAAATCTCTATTGGTAACAATCCCTTTTAAATTGCCATTTTCATCTACAATTGGAATACCACCAATACTGTGTTCCCGCATAGCGCTTTTAGCATCTGCAACAATGGCTGTTAATGGTAAGGTTACCGGATCGATAATCATACCACTTTCTGCACGTTTTACTTTACGCACTTTTTGTGCTTGTTGCTCTATAGTCATGTTTTTATGAAGCACTCCTATTCCACCTTCACGCGCCATAGCAATTGCCATTTGGCTTTCGGTAACTGTATCCATAGCTGCAGATACAATAGGAACATTTATTGTAATATTTCGAGTAAATTGAGTTTGAATACTGACTTCTCTTGGAAGAACTTCAGAAAAAGCTGGGACTAAAAGAACATCGTCGTAGGTTAAACCTTCACCAACTATTTTATTTTCGTGTGCTGTCATTGCAATTGGAATTAATTGCATGCAAAGGTAATGATAATAAACAAAAAAACAGTAAACTATAAAGAATACTGTTTGTATTTGTTATTAAAAGTAAAAGTTTTAAGCTGTTGCGTTTTGTGGTGCCCAATGCGAACACAACATTCCTGGCGTTGCTTTTTGAGGATTAGCACAGGTTGGACCTTGATATCTTGCACAAGTGTCGCAATTAGGATCATTTTTTAAAGCGGCTTTCATCTCAAAACTATCACAAGTATAACTTGTAGATACTTTTACACCGTGCACTTTACATGTTTCGTTGGCTGCTAAATTTTCGCAATTCACACAACTATTTCCAATTCTTATAGACATAACTTTTTTAGTTTTAAATTAATAATACTAAAGCTATGCAATAAATGGTTTAGAACAAATATAAATTACTGAATATAAGCAGTTTGTATTCATACTGTTTTAAAATAGAAACTATCTCAATATTACAGGTCGTAATTCTCACGTGCCTTTTTAGCCCAAGTGATAATGGCCTCTTTTTCAGCTTCTGTAATAGAACCATGCGTCCAAGTATATGAATCTAAAGGCATTTCGCCTTCTTCAACTTCCTCAATTAATTCATCCAGTTTATGGTCTTTTTTCTTGTCGCTGTACGTTTCCCATTGTGAGACATTAAAATGCTCATTGCCCTCTTCAATATGGTCATTTAACCAGAAAGATACAGGTGCAACTTCCGCATACCAAGGATAATCGGTTTTGTTACTATGGCAACTGTAGCAGTTGTTTTCCATGATGGATCTGATATTTGCATCCATATGTGTTTCAGCTTCAAAAGCAGCAACTTCTCTTACTTCAACATGATTTTTTTCTGGTCTGTAAAACTGAATTAAAACAAAGGCTATTAATAATACGACTAATATTTTCTTAACTATTTTCATTTTATAATGGTTTAAAATTTAACTTGTAATGTGGTATAAAAATTTCGATTTGCTGAAGGAATAATTCCTGGCCCTGGATAACCTGTGGCACGTCTTGTAAAGTACGCGTTGTCTAAAAGGTTATTAATTCCAGCTTCCAATTTGAAGCGTTTGTATGTATATGAAAATGAAACGTCTAAAACATCGTAACTTGGTATAATTCCAACAATACTGTTTAAGTTATCGCCTCCAGGATCATTGCCTGCATCTGTAAATTGTTCTGACAAATAAGTGTATTGAATATTCGATAAGAAATTTTTATACCCAAACAGCAAACCTGTTTTTAGGTTTACATCTGGAATAAACTCTACTTTATTACCAACTCTTACATCACTACTCGTATTGTCGAAATTTGTAGAAGTGTATTCTGAAGTTACAAAAGAAGAATTGATAAAATAATTAGCTCTAAAGGAATTATTTAAATTAAAAATCTTTTGAAGATTGAAATCTATTAGCGATTCTACACCCAAAATTCTGGCATCACCAACATTTACTCTTAATTTTCCAACGTTATTAATTGGCGGAATGGTTGCATCAATTAACCCTATTCTATCATTGTAAAATAGCCCAAAAACGTTAGCATCATAAGATATAAACTGATTAATATTTCCTCTTACACCAATATCTGTGGTAAAACCAGATTCATCTTTTAAATCTGGATCTACAGCATTCGACGGATTTACAATATTAATATCTCCAAAAGTCACCGAACGGTAATTTTGAGAAATATTACCATAAAATTCCAATGATTTCGAAGCTTTATAACTCGTTCCCAAACCTAAAAGCACAAACGAACGCTCATTCTCAATGTCTTGAGATTCTGAACCTGCATCAATAGGATTTCCTGCACCATCAAAATTAAACGTCTGCCTCGTTCCTATACTTGCTGTTTTAATATATTCGAATCGTAAGCCTGGTGTGATTGATAGCTTTTCGTTTAAATAAAAGATATTTTCACTAAAAGCGGCTAAATTTAGGTTTGGATTATCGTATTCCGATTGTGTTGGATAAAAAGGAAACTCCTCTTGAGCAGAATCAAAATTAGGATCACTACCAGCACTTCCAGGTCCTTGCGAATAGCCATTTTCTGCTTTGTAAAATTTTCCACCAATTAAAAACGTTGCTTTTTTATTCAATATATTATACTTGGTTAGCAAACGTGTTTCGAAACCGTAGTTATTAAATTCACTATCTATTAAATCTCTTGCGCCACCAGGATCTTCGATATCTGTACGTCTGTTTCTAAAACCTAACGCTTTTCTGTTGGCATCTAATCCAAACGCATTAAATGTAAAGTTTGTGTTTTCTGAAAATTGATGCGACAATTTTAAATTATATAATAACCAATCTACCTGAAACCAGTTTCGCGCACGATTACTTTGGTACGGATTCTCTTCAAACTGATCATCATTTAATCCACCTGCTTGCTTTGCTAAATAGCGTAAATAGGTTACTTCTCCAGTTAGTTTTGTTTGTTCATTAAATTGATAACCTATGTGAGCGTATGCATTTTTAGATTCAAAATTTGAATTTGGTCTAAAACCATCGCCTTTTTTATAGTTGAAAAACGTGTAATAACTCAACTTGTCTTTGGTACCACCTACACTCGTAAAGTTGGTGTACAATCCGTTACTACCAATAGTATTTCTTGTAATTAATTCTAATGGTTTATTTGGATTGGGAGCTTTCATTTTAAAATTCACCAAACCGCCAAATTGTGTTCCGTATTGCAAAGATGCTGCACCACGAATAATTTGTACTTCACTTAAACCTTCGGCTGCTGGTGTATAGTAACTTTCTGGATAGCCTAAAACATCTGCGCTTATATCGTAGCCATTTTGCCTCGTGTTAAAACTTGCCGTACGGTTAGGATCGAGACCACGACCACCAATATTAAGTTGTAAACCTGCATCGTCATTCTGGTAAATATTTAAACCTGAAACCTGGCTGTATAATTGTCTTGCGTTGTTAGATGCTAAATTTGCCATGGACTGCTCCACCAAAACAACTTCGGTTTTTTTACCTGCGTAAATGGCTGTTTCTTCAACATCTTTTAAGCGTTTTAAGGCAAATACTTTTGCTTTTCTTGAGGTTAACTCAACTTCGGATAAGGTTTCTGCTAAAGGCGATAATTTAACATCAATTATTGTGTTTTCGGTAGCTGTTATCGTTTGTTCAACAACATTATATTCGTATGAAAAAAAAGCAATCGTAATGGTTTGTTTTTCGGTTTCAAACTCGTAAAAACCAGAAGCATTAGACTTAGCTAACAGTCCTGCGTCTTTATCGTAAACCTCAACATTTGCAAGTATTTTACCTGAAGTTGCTTCGGTAATTGTTCCTGAAATTTTGTTTTGTGCCGTTGCAAAAACGGTACACAAAAAACATAACATAAATAATTTATAATCCTTTAATATCATCAGCAAATGGTAAAATCCAAGTTTTGGGTTTAAATGATTCTTTTTCGGCGTACAAATTTACGGATTCGTCTACATATGGCGCGCTTAATCTACCATTTAATGCCACGTAACTTTTAGCGTAAACTTCTACATTTTTATGGCCTTGACTTTTAAAATGATCGCCAAGATAATGTGCATATTCTAATATAAAATCTGGCTGAAAACTCATTTGTTTTTCTTGTAAAGGAGTTAAAAAATCACTGTTATTTACATAGAAAAAAGCATCGGTTTTAGCATCTGCAATTTTAAAGGTTGTGTTTCCCATTTTCTCCATAAGCATCACGCGCCATGAAAAACGATAGCCTTCTTCGGTCCAGAATAATTCGCCAGGATATAAAAGATATCTAAAAGGAATTAAAAGTTGTAACACAAAAAACGTTGCTATTATTGGCACTATTATTTTTCGGTTTTTAAGCTGAAGCACTTCTTTGGTTTCTATCGCTTTCTCGGAAAAGCCTCGGAGTAATTTGCGACATACATTAATGATTTTATTATGAAATCCTGCATCGAAAAAGATAAGCGCACTCACAATCATAACATACGGAAACATGCCAATTGGAAACAATACTCTGGTAAATACATGAAAAATCACAACGAAGATAAACGCCACAACTCGGGTTTTTCGGTATAGCAGAAAAAACGGAATGAGCAAATCGTAAAACATGCCAGACCAACTCATCGCGTAATGAAACCAATTTTGATGCATGATACTTTCGCCAATAAATGGCAAATCGTATTTAGAAGGTAACCAAGTTTTTAATGGCTGTGCTTTAAGCAACCAATCGCTATTAATTTTGGCTAAACCTGCATACACGTAAACAATAGCTAATAGTAATTTTATACTATCTATTGTCCATTTTGGAATGTTTTTATACTGCAAGTTATTACGGTAAGCATCTACAGAAAAGTATTTATGTGCTGGTAGAAAAATCATTAAAAAACTTAGAATGCTTATAAAGTAATAATGGTTTAAATAGGTGGTTTTCTCCATAAGTTCTATATAGGTAAAACTTAAAAAGAATGTAATAATCGCTAATCGGTATTTAAAACCAATAGCTACGAAAAAAGCAGCTAAGCCACAAATAGCAAACAATAAATAAGTGTAATCGCCAGGTGTTTTAACCCATTCAAATCCGTAATATTTAAAATGAAATTGTGGTGCGATGTAAACGGATTCAATCCATCCTTTTGCCCAATAACGAATCATACCATACAACATCATCAACCCAAAACCAATGCGAAATACTGCCAGTGGTGCTGCAGGTGTTGTTTGATTTAAATATGTTTTGAGCGTGTTGTTCATTGTACAAAAAAAAGGTTGTCTTTTTTAAAAGGACAACCTTAGTTATTGTTTTATTATTTCATTAATCGCCATCATTATCTTCAAATGTAAGAGATATATTTAAAACTGAAATCATATCAGATTTTAGTGATACTACAGCTAGTTGTATAGCATCGTAAGCTTCAGTCATTTTTGTATTGTCTGTTTCTATTTGAATTTTTAAATTTGCGTTTAGTGCTTCAATTTTAGTTCTTGCTGCATCAAAACGGTTATTTATAACTTCAGCTAAATCATTTCTATTTAAAGCTATTAAATACGTTTTATAACTTTCTCCTTCCGCACTACTACTATAAGCTTTGCCGTTAAAAACATCTTGAACAGCATCTAAAGCATTTAACAATAATTCTTTAGAGTTATCGTCCTTATATAAGGCTTCTACTTTTGAAGGCAATGGCGTGCTTGAAAACACTCCTGCCGGAATCCCTACTTTGTCTGCTCTTAAACGTTTTTCGTAATAAAAAACATAGGCATTTAGCAACTTATTCACGGCTCCAGACTCTACATTCGCTGTATTAACAACGAAACTGTTTCTATAAGTCGACGTCCAGTCTGCTAATACCATATTATTAAGTAATTGCATTCTATCAATTAAATCTGAAAGATAATTTATGTAGTTAATATTTGAGTAAATTTGAATGATTTCAGCATCGCTATTTGCAACACCATATAGCATATAATCTACAGCTGGAAAACCAACAGCATCATTATTGTTAACATTACCCAAATCGTAATTACCAGATTGAATATTATTTTCGATATCTACTGTATTAGTTGGGTAGATATTCATTTGTTCCTCAAATAAAATTTCTTCAGCTTTTCCAATTTGAAACATCTGTACAGCCTGATAAGTTTTATAAGCATTAAACCAATCGGTTCTTAATGCTTCTAAATTTGCCTGATTTACATTTGCTATAAACGCATCTTTAGAAGCGACTAATGTATTTAAATCTGCATCTAAATCCTGATAGGCTGGAATAATTAGATTATCTGCAATGTTTGTCAGCATGGCTACTCTATCGAAGGTGTCGTTGGTATCACCATTTCCAGAGTTAGAATCATCAGACTTTGAACAAGCGAATACAACAAAAACAATTGCTAATACTCCAAAGATTTTTTTTATCATAATTATTCGTTTTAAATTTTCAGTTTGCAAAGGTATGTAAGCAGAGGCATTACAACAAATAAAGCCTCTGCTTTTAAGACTAATTCAGTTATTACTAGTATGCGGCTTCAACCGTAAAGTTAAAACGTGCAGCAATTTCTGCCGAGATATTATCCAACGTTTCGGTACTAACATCCCAGAACCCGTTACCTTGAGACAACTCTGCTACGTAAGCCATAACTTCTGCATTTGTAAAATACGGCATATTAGTATTAGGCTGTCTTGTAAATTGCAGGCTGTAAGCAAACCCTAATCCTTCAGATAATTGGTGGAACGCACTTGCCATATCTCCTTCTTGTATTTTAGCTTTTCCAGCTTGTAGGTAATACACCGCTCTTACTGCTGGTATTTTCGAGATGTTTTCCTTTATAATTTCTGCCTGAGCATCTCTTAAATCGTAATCTTTTGCTGTAATCGCAGCACGACCTAATTTAAAAGCATCAAAAACGGTTTGAGCAATTCCTGCGAAATCCTCATCAGACTCTAAACGGTCTATGTATTCGTTTAAAAAAGAATCTGCACCTAAAACTGGTATTGAAGGATCTGCTTCTGCACCATAAAGGTAACCAAAGGCCTCATCCCATTTATGCTCCATGGTTGTATACGATTTTCCTTCCTCAACAATACCGTTATTGTTGTTTTCAACATTTGAACCTTCATCTAAAACCGAAGTACTTAAATAATTATTTAAAATTTGATCCATCATTAAACTACCAATTAATCCTTTGGCAACTAATTGATTTAGCTCAAAACCTTTAGCGTTTATATAACGAACAGCTCCACCACCAGCTTGCTGTAATTGTCCAGCATTTCCAGCTGT
The DNA here is from genome assembly GCF_053604665.1 of Lacinutrix chionoecetis. NCBI lineage: Bacteria > Pseudomonadati > Bacteroidota > Flavobacteriia > Flavobacteriales > Flavobacteriaceae > Lacinutrix > Lacinutrix chionoecetis. Next base: position 119,682 of record NZ_JBSHNQ010000083.1, on the reverse strand, counting down.
TGCAATAGTATTCCAATTTGGAAATACATTGGTCACCTGTTCTGAAATCCAAATATCAAAATCGGCTTTAATACTATTTGATAATGTTGTATTTGCAGAAAAATAATCTTTTGAGGCTGCCACTTTAGAACGAATGCTTTTATCTGAAGCGTTTAAATTTGCATCAGAAAAATCATTATCACCTTCTACGTGAGCGAACATGGCATCTAATTGAGCTTCTGTATTTGTTTCAATTTTTAAAGCAGAAACTAATTCTCCTGCCATAGCTATTCTTGTTGTTTGTCCGTTAAAATCGACAGTAGATTCACCGTTTCTTTCAAAACTATAGGTTACAGGCGTTGGTATTTGCTGTTGTTGGGTAACTGTATTGTCATCGTCGTTAGAGCAAGATGTTAAAGCTACTGTAGCTATTACTGCTAATCCTAATGTTAATCTTTTCATTTTTTGGGTTGATTTTGTTGTTTATTGTTATTTAGACTAATTACAAATAGTGTTGTAAATTTTGAGCAAAAATAAAACTGAAAAGTAGTTTATACAAGTTTATTTAGAATTAATTTAAATAAAAATAATTCACAACATATAACTCTTTGAAAAACTGAAAGTTAGAATATGTTAATTTTTTAAATTTAACCAAAAACAAGATTTTTAGTAAAAGCTAATGGTATTTTGTGAAGATTTTAGTTGCCTCGTTATAGCTGCTCTCAAACGACATGGCATTTAAATTATGAGCTTTTTTTGTAGTTAAGTACGAGAGTACTTTTTCTGTTGGCATGTTACCAGTTAATTCATCTTTTGCCATTGGGCAACCGCCAAAACCTTGAATAGCACCATCGAATCTGCGGCAACCAGCATTGTAAGCAGCATCTACCTTTTCGAACCATGTGCTTGGTGTGGTGTGCAAGTGCGCACCAAATTCAATATTTTTGTATTGCGGAATTAAATTAGAAAACAAATACTCTATATTTTCTGGGTTAGAAGTGCCAACCGTATCGCTCAACGAGAGAATTTTTACGCCCATTTTGCTCAAACGCTCAGTCCACTCTCCTACTATATCCACATTCCAAGGATCACCATAAGGATTCCCGAAACCCATAGAAATATAAACCACTACTTCTTTATTTACAGCATCTGCTTTATTTAAAATCTCTTGCAAGGTTACTATAGATTGCGCAATGGTTTTATGCGTATTACGCATCTGGAAGTTTTCTGAAATGGAAAAAGGATAGCCTAAATAATCTATTTCAGGATGTTTGCAAGCATCGTCGGCGCCACGTGTATTGGCTATAATGGCTAATAATTTACTTGTGGTTTTACTTAAATCTAATTGCGCTAAAACGTCGCGAGTATCTACCATTTGCGGAATTGCTTTAGGCGATACAAAGCTTCCAAAATCGATTGTATCGAAACCAACACGTAATAAAGATTGAATGTATTGTACCTTCTTTTCCGTAGGAATAAAGGTTTTAATGCCTTGCATGGCATCTCTTGGACATTCTATTACTTTTACGTGGTTTTTCATATAATGCTCAAAGATAAAAAAGTTATGCATTTACATAACTTTTTATGGATTGATTATGGTATTAGTATAGGTCCTATAAATTCAAACCAAAAAACATAGCCAACCAAACCTCCAATAAAACCTGAAATTATAAATGAAAATCTATAATGTTTTGGAACAATTTTAAAAATAATATATGCGGTTATTGTAATTCCAATTATAGCGGTAATTATTGGTACAATCCATTGGTCTAAACCTATATATCTTGAAATATCAAACTCATCACCATAAAAAAAATCTTTCTCTATCAAAAAATTAAGTAGTAATGCTTTCATAAAATTAAAAATCTCTCTTAAAATGAAGAGTCCTAAAAAAATACCTAACCAATCGAATAAATTTAAACGTAATCGTTCTTTTGTTTTTCGATGAAAAATAATAAACAATCCAAAGATACTTGTTAAAATAGTTTGTAAAGAACCACCAATGGCAATCCATAAGTCGTTTTTCTCGTTTTGTGGGTATCTGTCTTCTAAAATTCTCTTTAATTCTAAAAAGCGCTGTTCTTCTTTAAATGATTGATTATTATTAAATGCTTCATGATTTTTTTCTGCAATTTGAAACATTTCATCTACTTCATCATCATTATAATAACCTTTACCATTATAATCCATCGAACCATAACTTAATGTGGTATCATAACCAAGTGCTTCTGCCACAAAAACATGTCCCATTTCATGTGACAAAGTTCCTACTATGGTGAATACGATAAAAGTTAAGAAAATAACGACAGCAAACTTGGATTTAAATGTAACCATACTACAATTTAAACTATTTCTCTGAAAAGAAAATAAAAATTGCTATCCCAACAAACACCACAATTTGTAGCCATTTTAAAACAACACCTATTTTTTTATTAGACTTTAAATAGGTGGAAATCGAGCCTGCAAGAATAGCAATTCCAGAAAATATAACTAAGGAAGTAGCCATAAATAACAAACCCAAAACGTAAAATTGTTTTACAGTACTTAGTGTTTCAGAAAACAAGAAACCAGGAAAAAAAGCTAAGAAAAATATGGAAACTTTTGGGTTAAGCACGTTCATTATTACACCTTGCTTAAATAGTTGCCATAGTGATTTTTTAGGAACCGAGTCGTTACTTAACTCTACTGTAGAATCACTTTTATACACTTTATAAGCCAAATACAAAAGATATGCAGCACCTAAACATTTAATTATAAAAAAGAGCATATCATTCTCTTTTATAATGGCAGAAACTCCAAAGGCTACTAACGTGGTATGAAACAGACACCCAGAAATTAATCCGCATACCGTTGCCAGTCCATATTTTGTACCATTTACAATACTCTGCATCAATACATAAATATTATCTGGTCCAGGAGAAATGGCTAAGGCTGATGTTGCAATAATAAATGCAAATAGCGTTTCGTAATTCAAGTGTATTATTTTTTAGTTAAAAATAATACTTTATTGCAGTTTGGCATTATATCTGTAAGTTTTATATATAAATAGCGACTACTATATAAACCTATAAAATAATCTGATGATGAAGAACTTTACCCTACTTAATTACTTTCATTTAATTACTGTTCTCTTAGTTAGCTTAGGCATTTATGCTCAAAGCACGGCTATTTACGATGTTACTTTTAATAGTACTTGGAATGCTGCCGAGCATACCTCTATTCCTGCAAACGATCATTATTCAAATTTAGTTGGTGCAACTCACAAAAATGAAAATGAGTATTTTCAATTAGGACAAATTGCTTCAACAGGTATTAAAAATATGGCTGAAATAGGTAGCAATAGCGCATTAATGAATGAAGTTCAGGCTTCCTCTAACACTAAAGAATGGTTTAACAGTTCCTTTTCTCCAAATAATGCAGAAAATGGAAGTGCTACAATTACTAATATTGAAGTAACCGAAGAACATCATTTATTGACGTTAGTTTCTATGATAGCACCAAGTCCAGATTGGTTTATTGCAGTAAATAGTTTAGACTTAAGAAACGATACAAATACAGATTGGAAACAGTCTTTTACAGTAGATGTTTTTGTTTACGATGCTGGCACAGATAGTGGGAGTAACTATAATTCTGCAAATGCGCCAACAAATCCACAAATGCCTATTTCAATGATTAACAGTGCTCCTTTTAACGGAAATAAAGTTGGTGAATTAGTGGTTACCTTTAAATCTTCTACGTTAAGCACTACAGAATTTGAGACGTTAGACAAATTTAAATTGTTTCCAAATCCTTCAAAAGGAAAAGTAAGTGTTTTGGGAGCTTCAGTATCGAAAATAAAATCTATTCAACTTTATAATATCTTGGGTAGTAAAGTAAAAGATATAACCGTTTCGGCTACTAATAACCGTTTTGAAATGGATTTATCAAACTTAAATAAAGGCGTGTATTTGGTTAAGCTGAATGATGAAAGCGGTAATTCTAAAACTCAGAAATTGGTTTTACAATAAAGCCTTATTAATTTTCTTAACTAACGCAGGGCCTTCGTAGATAAAGCCTGTGTATATTTGTATTAAATCTGCTCCAGCTTCTATTTTTTCTAAAGCATCTTTGGCAGAATGAATACCACCAACGCCAATAATTGGAAACGCTTGCTTACTCTTTTTAGATAGGTACCTAATCACTTCGGTAGATTTCTCTTTAATTGGTTGTCCGCTTAAACCGCCATTGCCTATTTCGGCTAAACGCTCCTTAGAAGCTTTTAAACCTGTTCTATCGGTAGAGGTATTACTTGCAATTACACCATCTAAATTGGTTTCGGCAATAAGTTCTACAATTTCATCCAGCTGACCTTCATTTAAATCTGGTGCTATTTTAAGTAAAATTGGTCGCTGTTTTTCAAAGGTTTTATTTGCGTTTTGTACGGCTCCTATTAATTCTAAAAGATAGTCTTTGTCGTTTAGTTTTGCATGACTGCCCACATTTGGACAACTTACATTCAATACAAAATAATCGACGTAAGGATGCAAGGCATTAAAACATTCTAAATAATCTCTGGTATAATCTTCAGGTTTTGTTTGTGTGTTTTTACCAATGTTTCCGCCAATTATTAGCTTGCCTTTATTCTTTTTTAACTGAGATATCGTTGCCTGAAGTCCTTCATTATTAAAACCCATGCGGTTTATAATACCTTTATCATCCTTTAATCTGAATAAACGTTTTTTAGGATTCCCAACTTGACCTTTTGGTGTTACGGTTCCTATTTCTATAAAACCGAAACCAAAATTTGCCAGTTCGTTATACAACACTGCGTTTTTATCGAAACCAGCTGCCAAACCTACCGGATTTTTAAATGTTAAACCGAAGAGTTTACGTTCCAGTTTAGCATCTTCAACCACATACAAACTTCTGTAAAATGATGCCATTCCAGGAATTTTGCATGTAAATTTTACCAGAGAAAATGTAAAATGATGAATCTTTTCCGGATCGAAAGCAAAAAATAAAGGGCGAAGTAGTGATTTGTACATGTGGTAATGTTTGGGCAAAAATACGCTGAAATTAAAAAGAATTCAAATTTACATTATATCTATATTTGCTAAATATGGATATTTTGTGTAATTTTATTAAAACCTTTAATTTTTATGATATGAATGTAAGCTTAACAAAAAAACAGGAAGCATATATAGCTAAAGAAATTGCTTCGGGCGATTTTCAGAACGCGAGCGAATTGGTTCGTGATGCTCTAAGGTTGCATGAAATTTACAGACATAAAGTGGTCGTTGATTTAAGAGCTGAAATTGAAAAAGGATGGTCCAGTCCAACAACTAATCAAACAGTTAGTGAAATTCTATCCGAACAAAAGAAAGAAATGGGAATTTAATGGGTAACTATAAAATCTCAGTAATTGCTAAACAGGATTTAAAGAACATTTTTAAATATTCCTTTAAAGAATTCGGTTTAAATCAAGCAGAAATCTACATTCATCAATTAGAAATTTCTATAGAAAAACTCGCTATAAATCCAGATATTGGAAAAACGAGGAATGAATTAAAAAATGGACTTTACAGTTTTCCTGAACAGGAGCATATTATTTTCTATCGCATTTTTAAAAATCATATTAGAATTGTTAGGATACTTCACAATAAAAGAGATTTAAAGAATTTCCTTTAATTCAATTTCTATTATACGTCGTATATCGTATTTTTACAACTTCAAATTAATTGCTAACCATTTAAAAGATTTCTGCCTGCGCAGGAAATGACTATGATTTCAAAAGAAGATATAATAAAACGCTTTGTAAGTTACGTTACCGTAGATACTGAAAGCGATCCAGAAAGCGACACCACACCAAGTACAGCCAAACAATGGGATTTAGCCAATGCCTTAGTCGATGAACTTAAAGCCATTGGTATGAGTGACGTTACAATAGATGAGAATGCATACATTATGGCAACTTTGCCAAGTAATGTGGAACACGATGTGCCAACTATTGGGTTCATTTCGCATTTTGATACTACGCCAGATTTTACAGGAGCCAACGTAAACCCTCAAATTATTGAGAGCTACGATGGTAAAGATATTGTACTTAATGAAGCAGAAGATATTGTACTCTCGCCAGATTATTTTGAAGATTTATTACTATACAAAGGTCAGACGTTAATTACAACAGATGGTACTACACTTTTAGGAGCAGACGATAAAGCTGGTATTACAGAAATTGTTTCGGCGATGGAATATTTAATTGCCAATCCGCAAATAAAACACGGCACAATAAAAGTCGGTTTTACACCAGACGAAGAAATTGGTCGTGGCGCACATAAATTTGATGTCGAAAAATTTGGTGCCGATTGGGCTTACACTATGGATGGCAGCCAGATTGGTGAGTTAGAATACGAAAACTTTAATGCTGCAGGCGCCAAAGTCCGCGTGAAAGGAAAAATTGTACATCCAGGTTATGCCAAAGGTAAAATGGTAAACTCTATGTACATTGCAACCGAGTTTATAAACTCGTTACCACGTATGGAAACACCAGAACACACCGAAGGTTACGAAGGTTTTTTTCACCTATACTCTATTAACGGTGAAGTTGAAGACACCGTTTTACAATACATTATTAGAGATCACGACCGCGAGCATTTTGAAGCACGAAAAGAAGTGATGCAAAAAATCACTAACGAGATTAATGCACAATACGGAAGAGAAGTTATTGAAATTGAAATAAAGGATCAATACTTTAATATGAAAGAAAAGGTAGAACCTGTAATGCATATTGTAGATATTGCCGAAGAAGCTATGAAACAATTAGGCATTAAACCACTTATTAAAGCGATTCGTGGTGGCACCGATGGCTCGCAACTAAGTTATATGGGCTTGCCTTGCCCTAATATTTTTGCTGGCGGACATAATTTCCACGGCCGTTACGAATACGTGCCAGTAGAAAGTATGATAAAAGCTACTGAAGTGATTTGCAAAATTGCTGAATTGACAGCTTTAGAGAAGTAAGCAGTTTGCAGTTGCAGTTTGCAGTGCTTACTCGAATGTATTAAAACACTTACAACGCTTTGGTTTTGGGTGTTTTTTGTATTTAATGGATTTTGACTTTGCGAAAAAAAATGGCTAACTTCGTTTAACGATTGATAAAAAACACATGTGCTGAAATTGTTACAGTATTAAAACGATTTTTTATCAGAGAACATTGCCAGCAATATGAACAAACGCATAGAAAAATTGACTTAATGAAATTACCTTTTTTTATATTGCTTATGGGAATTACATTCTCATTAAACGCCCAAAATCTTTTCCCTGTAAAATTAGACAACTGTGAAACTGATAAATTTTGTCTGGACTGTGGAGATACCCAAGCTGGCTATCAAGGAAAGGAGTTTTTAAAACTTCAAGAAAAATTGAACGATGAATTAAAATTGAATGGAATTAAAGGTGCTGTTATGTTTCAAGTTCTTGTTAATTCAAAAGGACGTGCTTGTGTTTTGAGTCATACAGACAAATCAAAAAACTTCATAACACAGAAATTAATTAAAGAGCTGAATCGATTCAAAAACTGGACACCTGCAATAACAAACGGTAAAATAGAAGAAAAATCTTCAATCAATATTGTTTTCAAAGTAGATAACAACAAAATTATAGGACAAATTGAAAGAGTTGATAAAAAGGCTTTTGAGAAATCATTTGACAAGCCAAATAGCCCAGAAATCTATAATGAAAATTATGTTTACGAAAACGAAAACTTAAGCAATTATGAAATAACTGTTTGGAATTCAAAAAACTCAAATTTACCTAATAATTGGAATGACCATATTTCCATTGATAAAAATGGCTTAATATGGCTTACTGTGAGCCAAGGTTTGGTAACTTTCGATGGAAGCGAATTTAAAAATGCCGAACAAAATATTTCTGATAAAGGTAAATACTTCGGCTATTATGAATTAGCAACGGATAACAATAATGTAAAATGGATTTATGCTAAAAACAACATATATAGTTATGATAATGAGAAATGGGTAAAATATGACTCAACACAAATTGGAATTAATTCTGCATATAATATTGTCAACAACCAAAAAACAGGCGAGTTATTTTTCTGCACAAAAAATGGAATAAGTATTCTTAAAGATGGTAACTGGTCAAAAATTGATAAAAACTTATATAAAGGCTTACCTGGAGATAGAGTTTCATTTGCCAAAAGAGATTCTAAAAATAGAATTTGGATTGGAACTTATGATGGAACGGCAATGATTGATGAAAATAATCAAGTAACAAATTTCGAGAAATTATCCACAGTTTTAAAAGGAAAATGCATCACTTCGATGGACGAAGACGAAAACGGAAACCTATACTTTACACTTTACGAATTTGACAGAAAAAACAAGAAGCAAGTCAATAACAATGAGGGAATAGCAATACGAGATATAGATGGTAATTTCAAACAATTTACAACTGATAATTCTGGAATGCCTTTTAATCATACTAACTGCGTGTTATACGACAAAAATGAAAAAGTTCTATGGATTTCGACTGACAGAGCAGGATTAGTGAGATACGACTTAAATGATGGTTGGGAAAATTATCATAATGAAAATTCAGATATTCCCACATCTTATATTTCGACTATGACATTTGATGAGAGTGGGAATTTATATTTAGCAACAAGACAAGGATTAGTAAAAATTGAACGAAAATAAAATACAGCTGGCAACAATGGCTATAAGTAATTGCTTGTTCTCGCCTACTTCTGAAAATCCTCTCGGATTTTTAGTTTGGTGTGTACTAGCAAAGTTAAGTGCTAACCCACGCAACTACTCATAGCCGAAATCGTTAAACCAACCTTCCCAAATCTTGAAAATTTCAAAAATTAAATCAAACGAAACGCAAACCAATACTATTGAAGCTCAAGAATCGGAGTACTTGTATATAAAACCTTCACAAATAAAGGAAGCTGGTAATGGACTTTATACTGCCATAACTATTTATAGAAATGAAATTATCTCAATTTTTACTGGAGAAATAATAAACGCTACCGAAGCCGAAAAAAGAATACAGCAAGAGTTAGACAGGTATTTTATAGTTTTGTTAGATGGTACTATTTTAGATAGTATGCATACCAATGGCTTTGCCAAATATGCTAACGATGCTTTGGGCTCTTCATTTAAAAACAATGCAAAAATAACTTTAGATGATGATGAAAATGTTTGTTTAATGGCAACCAAAAAAATTAAAGCAGGCGAAGAAATATTCTGTAGTTATGGCAAAAGCTATTGGAAGAAGCACGGTTAGAAGTATCATTACAAACATTAAAAAAATTTAATTATTTTTGAGTACAAACCAAAAGTTATGACTACGACACCAGAACACGATAAAAGAATTGCAGAAATGAAGTTCTTTTCTGTGTATCCGCATTACGTTACTAAAGTCGAAAAAAAAGGACGCACCATTGCAGAGTTACATCAAGTAATAGAATGGCTTACAGGTTTTGATGATGATAAAATTCAAGAATTTATAGACAGCAAAGCCACCTTTAAAACCTTTTTTGAAGCAGCAACATTAAACCCAAATGCAGACCTTATAAAAGGCGTAATTTGTGGTTATAGAATTGAAGATATTGAAACACCTTTAACAAAACAAGCGCGTTATTTAGATAAATTAATAGACGAACTTGCTAGAGGCAGAAAAATGGATAAGATTTTACGAACGCAATAAATTAGATTCCTGCTTTCGCAGGAAATGTTATGAAAAAAGTACACTCAGTCGAAGAATACATAGAAAATAATACTCATTTTAATGAAGCATTGGTAACACTTCGGGAATTATTATTGTCTACAAATTTAGAAGAAAGTATAAAATGGTCTGCTCCAGTTTATGCGTATAATGGCAAAAACGTTATAGGTTTGGGTGCCTTTAAAAAACACTTCTGCTTATGGTTTTTTAATGGTGTCTTTTTAAAAGACGAGCATAAATTATTAGTTAATGCTCAGGAAGGAAAAACCAAAGCGCTTAGGCAAATGCGTTTTGAAACGCTTGAAGACATAAATAAACCTGTGGTGCGCTCTTATATAAAAGAGGCTATAGAAAACCAGAAATTAGGTAAAGAAATAAAACCTGTTCGCGCTACAAAAAAAGACGTTGTTATTCCAGATTTAATAGCTGAAGAATTAAAAACGAACACCGTATTTAAAGATGCTTTTAAATCGCTTACGCCATCTTGCCAGAGAGAATATTGCAATTATATTACTGAAGCGAAAAGAGATGCTACAAAGCACTCAAGACTTGAAAAAATAAAACCTATGATTTTAAAAGGAGTTGGGTTACACGATAAGTATAAAAATTGTTAAATGCCTTAGTCTTCATTCAATTTAAAAATTAAACCCATAAAGTTGTCCCTCTTAAATTTAAACTAAAATCTATTGTTTTAGTATGTGCTTCTATTGGCTCTTTAGATTCTAAGCGCTTAACCATTAATCTAACCGAAGCTTCACCAATGGCATCGCTGTGTTGCGTTACTGTAGAGAGTTTAGGGTTTGTAAATGGCAATACGTTATCGTCGCTAAAGCCAATAATGGATATTTCTTTAGGTATATTATAGCCTTGTTTTTTTGCTTCGTTTAAAGCAACAACACCAGAGATATTATCTATAGCTATTATACCATCAATATCTTTATTGTTATTAAATAGTTTTTCTATTTCAGCTTCTAAATCTGCAATCTTTTCAACTTTAATTTCTGTTAACGTACTTGTTTTGTGCGTAGCATCTTCAATAGCCTTAAAACAACCTTTTGCTCTTAATTTACCAACACTTAATTCATCGATATTATTAATCAATACAATGTTTTTTCTGCCTTCTTTTATTAAATGGTTTGTAGCATTGTAAGCGGCCTGAAAATCGTTAATAATAACCTTATCGCATTTAATCGTGTCTAAAACACGATCGAACATTAGTACTGGAATGTTTTGATCTAAAATACTTTTAAGATGCTCTGTTTTATTAGTTTTTTGTGTTTCCTCTGCAATAGACATGATAAAGCCGTCTACACTACCATTTTCTAATAATTGTAAACTATTCGCTTCCTTATCGTATAATTCGTTAGATAAGCATGTAATAATATTGTAGCCCTGTTTTGCAGATTCGCGCTCAATACCACAAAGTACTTTAGCAAAAAAATGATTAAGAATATTAGGAATAATAACGCCTATAGTTTTAGTCTTACTGTTTTTTAAACTTAAAGCTACACGATTGGGCTTGTAGTTATATAACTCGGCAGCTTCCTTAACACGAGCAATTGTTTTTTCTCCAATTTCACTACTACCATTTAAAGCTTTAGAAACTGTAGAAATGGAAACATCTAATTTTTCGGCAAGTGCTTTTAGAGTAATCATAAGTATTAAATTTGGTAAGATTAACAGCAAGATATTAAAACTAATGCAAAAATAAGCCTTACCATTTATAAAAAAGAAAAGCTCCAAAATTTCTTTTGGAGCTTTTTTAATCTATATTTTAAAAAATTACTTTTTAGCTGGTGCATTTAATGCCTTACTGCTTTCCATAGAAATTGCAGCACGATCGAACTTTAATTTTCCAGACATAGTCTCTATTACGCAACTATTATCTTTATCATTTAGTTCTACAATTTTACCATGCATACCGCTTTTGGTAACTATTTTATCGCCTCGTTTTAATTCTGAAGCAAACTTTTTTTCGTTTTTAGCACGTTTCATCTGTGGTGCAATCATAAAGAAATACACGACAGCAAACATTGCTAAAATTGGCAAGAAACTTGAAATATCTCCCATTACTTAATTACTGGAGATAAAGGTGTTGCTGTTGCTGGCGCATTAGGATCTGGCTTAACAAATGCAGTAATTTGCACTACTTCTCTACCCTTTTCTGTGTTAGCTGTTACCGTAATCGCTTTCGAAGTTTTGTTGCTTCCTTTTCCATTAAATTTAACAGTAAACTGCCCTTCTGCTCCAGGTGCTAATGGCTCTCTTGACCAATCTTTAGGAATGGTACATCCACAAGTACTTTTAACATCTGTAATTACTAATGGTGCTTCTCCTGTATTTTTGTATTTAAATACTGTTTCTACTGGAGTACCATTAATGATTTCGCCAAAATCGTGAGCCGTTTTATCAAATTCTAATACTGGGAATTTTGATGCTGCTTCATCTCTTTCTGCAGCTGCTGCTACCTTTGTGTCATCTACTTTGCTCGTTGCATCTTCTTTACAAGATGATAATGCTATCATGCATAATGCACTAAATAATACTACTAATTTTTTCATAAATAAATTTTTTAAATATTTTGGGTAATTTCGGTGCAAAAATAACATTTTTTTTCAACTACATCAAACCACGACCAACTTTATTTAATTTTCCATCGGTTTGATATTCTTTTACAAGCTTATCTAATATCCCGTTAATAAAGACACTGCTCTTTGGTGTGGAGTACTCTTTAGAGATATCTATATACTCGTTTATAGTCACTTTTGTTGGTATTGATGGGAAATTTTGAATCTCGCAAATCCCCATTTTTAATAGCATAAGGTCTATACTTGCAATACGATCGCTATCCCAATTGGTGGTTTTTTTGGAAATTTCTTCGGTTAACTTATTTTGATTTAGAAGCGTTTTTCTAAATAAATTTATAGCAAACTCTTTATCTTCAATATCTTTATATAGTTTTGGCAAAAAGTGAAACGCATTGGCGTCTTTTTTTGCTTTACGCAATAATTTTACTATGGCTGTATTTACAGGAGCTAAATCGTCTAACCAAGTTAAATGCTTGTCTTCTAAATAATCGTAAAGTTGATCGTTAGGCGCAATTATTTCTTTAAAAATATCTATAACAAAATTACGATCTGCATTAAAGTCTGAAGTTTTAGTCTCAAGATATTCTTTATAAATATCACTCGCCAAAATAGCTTTAAAGATAATATCTACATATTCTGAATCTAGCTCCCAATCGTTAATATTATGCGCTTCGAATTTAGCTTGTAATTGCTCATTATCTCTAAGCAATAGCAGTAGTTCGTTATTAACAAATTTACGGTTAGGATTTTTTTCTTCTTTAGTAGCAAGATGCTTTTTACTGCTTTTTTCTAAATGTGTTTCGGCACGTTTTTGCACTTCAATCATTAACGAAATTAATAGCAAGTACAAATTATACATGTTATCTATACTGTACAATAAGAATTTTTGATCTTTAGAAAAGTCATCACTTTCTGTACCATTAAAGGCATAAAGCACTTGCATAACTTTAATTCTAATGTGTCTTCTATTTAGCATCTTTACAAAGAACTTAAAAAAATTAGAGCGAAAGTGGTAGTCACTTTCGCTCTGCAAAAATAGTATATTTTATGAATAACTTAGCTATTGGAATTTTCTTTTTTTCTGTCATCAATTCTGCGTTGCGCAATATTTAATGCAGCCTGATGTGTTGTAATGTTATTGGCTTCGGCATTATTTAATATCTCTAAGGTAGTATTATAAATATTTTCGGTTTTACGCATGATTTCAGTTTTGCCATAATTCTCTAATTCTGCATACACATTAATTATGCCTCCTGCATTAATTAAAAAATCTGGTGCATAAACAATGCCTTTATCCTGAAGCATTTGTCCGTGAATTTTCTCGTTGGCTAATTGGTTATTAGCAGCTCCTGCAATTACTTTTGCCTGAATTTTATTAATGGTATCATCATTAATAGTGGCACCTAAAGCACAAGGTGCGTAAATATCTACAGCTTCGGAATAAATGTCGTTTCCTTTATAAATTTGTGCACCGTATTTAATGCTTATTTCGTTAAGGCGTCCTTCGCTTATATCTGAAATAATAACCTTAGCACCTTCGTTTGTTAGATGTTCTACCAAGGCTTCTCCAACATGACCTATACCTTGAACAATGATTGTTCTATCTTCTAAAATATCTGATCCAAATTTGTATTTTGCAGCAGCTTTCATCCCCATAAATACACCATATGCTGTAATTGGCGAAGGATTTCCGGCACCACCTTTTTCTTCAGAAATACCTGTAACATAAGGTGTAACCTCACGTACCAAATCCATATCGCTGGTTTCCATCCCTACATCTTCGGCAGTTATGTATTTACCACTTAAAGAGTGTACAAACTCACCAAAACGCCTCATAAGCTCGGGTGTTTTTTGCGTTTTTGCATCACCTATAATAACTGCTTTCCCACCACCAAGATTTAAGCCCGTAATTGCAGATTTAAAGGTCATGCCTCGAGACAGACGTAAAACATCGTTTAATGCTTCCCATTCGTTATTATACTGCCACATTCTGGTGCCTCCCAAAGCAGGTCCTAATACTGTGTTATGGATACCAATTATTGCTTTTAATCCTGTATCTTTGTCGTTGCAAAAAACAATTTGTTCGTGATTATCGAATGATAATTGACCAAAAACCGGATCGATTTTATGTAATTCGTTTGCGTTTATAATTTCTGAAGTCATTGAAAATCCTTATAATTATGTTAGACTAATTTTACATATTCTGTAAAAAGAACGTGCAAAAATAATCTAATATTAATATGATAACAAAAATAACGATGCATAATTGAAGAATTGTTAAAAACTATAAAAAACAAAAACTGTAAATGAGAGAATTACAGCACCTTAATAAATACTTCTTTAAATATAAAACTCAGTTATTAATAGGTATATTAATTACTATCATTTCAATTATATTTAAAGTTTTCGTTCCTAAGCTTATTGGCTCTATTATAGATGTTGTGAATAATCAATTACAAAATCCTGAGAACCCTATTACAGATTTTAAAACCGAATTATTAAATAATATTTTATTAATCGTAGGAACCTCAATTATTGCAGGTGTTTTAACCTTCTTTATGCGCCAATACATTATAAACGTATCGCGTTATATAGAGTTCGATTTAAAAAACGAAATTTACCAACAGTACCAAAAACTCTCTTTAAATTTCTATAAAAAAAATAGAACTGGAGATTTAATGAACCGTATTAGTGAAGATGTTGGACAGGTAAGAATGTATGCTGGTCCTGCAATAATGTATAGTATTAATACCATTACGCTATTTATCGTGGCTTTAATATTTATGTTTAAACAAGCACCTTTGCTTACACTTTATACCATAATTCCTCTACCTATTTTATCGATTTTAATTTATAAAATAAGTAAAGAAATACATAAACGAAGTACTGTTGTACAAGAATATTTATCTAAACTGTCTACATTTACACAAGAAGCTTTTAGTGGTATTTCTGTAATAAAAGCCTATGGTATCGAGCCACAAACGCAAGCCGATTTTAACACCCTTGCCTTTAACAGTAAAGAAAAGCAACTAAGTTTAGTGCGTGTTCAAGCCTTTTTCTTTCCTATGATGTTATTACTTATAGGAATTAGTAACATAATTGTTATTTACGTTGGCGGCATGCAATATATAAATGGTGAAATTTCTCTTGGAAACATCATCGAATTTATAATTTACGTAAACATGCTTACTTGGCCAGTAGCAACTGTTGGTTGGGTTACTTCCATTATACAGCGTGCTGAAGCTTCCCAAAAACGAATTAATGAGTTCTTAAAAATTGAACCTGAGATAAAAAATAACAATACTGATCCTTCTCAAATTATTGGTAATATTGAATTTAAAGAGGTTCATTTTACATATGACGATACCAATATTAAAGCCTTACAAGGTGTAAGTTTTAAGGTAAACTCCGGCGAAACATTGGCCATAATTGGAAAAACCGGTTCGGGAAAATCTACAATTTTAGATTTAATAGGGAGATTGTACGACATCGATAAAGGCGCCTTACTAATAGATAACAAACCAATAGACCAACTCAATCTTACCAATTTAAGAGATGCTATTGGCTATGTACCGCAAGATGCCTTTTTGTTTAGCGACACCATAAATAATAATATAAAATTTGGTAAAGAAAATGCTACAGATGATGAAGTAATTAATGCTGCTAAAAATGCACAGGTGCATAAAAACATTAGCAAATTTACTAATGGTTATAACACCATTCTTGGAGAAAGAGGCATTACCTTATCTGGTGGCCAAAAACAACGTGTATCTATTGCGCGAGCGATTATTAAAAATCCAAAAATTCTGCTGTTCGATGATTGTTTGTCTGCGGTTGATACAGAAACCGAAGAAAAGATTTTAAATAACCTTAAAAAAGTAAGTACCGGAAAAACAAGTATTATAGTGAGTCACAGAATATCATCGGCTAAAAATGCAGATCAAATTATTGTTTTAGATAATGGAAAGATTGTACAAAAAGGAACACATAACCAACTCATAGATACTGATGGTTACTATAAAGAGCTATACTTAAAGCAACTTAGCGAAAACACTTCCGTATAACTTTTACAATGTCTTTATAAAAGAAAAACTTTAAAATGTTGTGTGGTTTTAATTTTTTTATATTTTTGAAACTCAATAACAACAAACTAAAGCTATGCATAATAAAGAGATGATGGAGAAAGAGGAAATTTACTCAAAGGTTTTAAGAGCTGGAAGACGTACTTACTTTTTTGATGTTCGCGCAACTAAAGCGGGAGATTACTATTTAACAATTACTGAAAGTAAAAAGTTTACAAATGACGATGGCTCGTTTCACTATAAAAAACACAAAATTTACTTGTACAAAGAGGATTTTTCGGAGTTTAATTCAATTTTACAGGAAATGACAGATTATGTTATTGCCGAAAAAGGTGATGAAGTTATAAGTGATCGTCATCAAAAAGATTTTAAGAAAGAATACGACACGCCTGCTTCAACTGAAACTACAAATACCACTGAAACCACAGAAAGCAGCGAAACTGCCGAAAGCAGATTTACAGATATCGATTTTGATGATATTTAAAATATATTAACTTTTAAACTAAAAATGCCATTTCTGTGAAATGGCATTTTTTTTTGCTTACAACTTAACTGCCAAAAGAGCAATACATAAAGCAGACAGTATAAAATATATAGCTATACTTACCGAAAACGTAAAAGTTAGCACTATTGCTATTACTAACAACCATATAGGCACCAGTGTTATGGCAATGGCAAACCTAAAAGTAGATGTAAACTCAATTTCTTTAATTTTTGGTTGCACTACTTTTTTCCAAACTAAATAGGGTACAAAACAAATAGTAATTAGAACTGCTTTAAAAAATAGCTTTACATAATTAGTCCTTTTCGTTAGTTGTGGTTCGCAACTACTAAATTGAGACTGAATACAAGTATTAACTTTTTGTGGCTCTAAAAAGTTTACATTATAAGTTTTTAATGTGGCGATTGTTTCATTATAATTTTCAGTTTCAATATGTGTTGTTAATGTTTTTAAGGCATGATGTATATCTGTTTTTAAGCTATTGATTGCTTGATTTTTTTCTTCCAAAATGTATTTTGAAGCTGGAATTGGAGTTCCATAATTAACCATGACTTCGTCCGGACAACTAATAGCATTTTTGTAATTTAAGCCTACCGGAATTAACTGTAGTTGGGTAGCAGGAGTGTTATTTACAACACCTAAAACAATACGAGTAAAGCCTTTACTTAAAGGCCTAACTGTTCTTATTAAACTATGGCTTCCTTCAGGAAAAATGGTAACTGCATCATTTTTGTTTAGTAACGAAATGCATGTATTAAAAATAGCATTATTCAAGCTTAAATGCTGCCAGCCATCACGTACGCGATACACTGGTATGAGCTGTAACGCTTTTAAAATTTTTCTTACCAATGGCTTTTTAAATACTTGTGCACGCGTTAAAAAATGAGCATAGCGACCAGAGGTAATAGCCATAATTAAAGGATCTAATAGGCCGTTTTGATGATTTGCTAAAAATAAAACTGGAATATGTTTAGGTATCTGAGTCTTTTTTCTCACTTCAATTTTTCTGAAATAAAAAAACATACCAATGCTAATGTATGTTTTTACAAAAAATAATAAGAGTGATTTCAAAGCGATAAATTGTATTTAATGTTGTACTTGTAAACGTTGGTATTTATGAAACAACACTTCCTTTTTTTACTGAATATTCAGGTTTTAATAAAATAACATCCTTGCCATCTACTGCTCCAAGTACCAAACATTCACTCATAAATTTACCAATTTGCTTTTTCGGGAAGTTAACTACAGCTAGTATTTGCTTATTTAACAGGTCTTCCTTTTTGTACAATGTTGTTATTTGTGCTGAAGATGTTTTTAGGCCTAAAGCACCAAAGTCGATTGTTAATTTATAGGCTGGATTTTTTGCCTCAGGAAAAGCATTAACTTCTATTATAGTGCCTACGCGAATATCTACTTTAGTGAAATCGTCGAATTGAATGGTATTACTCATGCTGTGAATTTACGAAAGTTGACTTACTACAACAAATTCATATAATAAATTAATAATCTTTTTATTATTCCCGAGTTATCAAACTCCTAAGTAAAAACATATATTTGTTATTATAGGTAATTAATTGTCTATAGAAATACATGAAAACAATTAAAGATAAAACAGTTTTAATTACTGGCGGAGCTTCAGGAATTGGTAAAATTTTAGCACGCTTGTTTTTAGAACGCGGAGCCAAAGTTATAATTTGGGATATTAACCAAACAACTATAAACAGTACTTTAGCCGAATTTTCAAAACTTGGAAGTATTAAAGCTTATACAGTGGATATTTCTGATACTAAACAAATTCAAAATACAGCCGAAATAACAAAACAGGATTATAGTGGTATAGATTTACTTATAAATAATGCAGGTATCATTGTGGGCAAATATTTTCATGAAAATACAGTTGCTGATATTACACAAACAATGAGCATAAATGCCAATGCACCAATGTTAATTACATTGGAATTTTTAGATAATATGTTAAAAAATAATGTCGGACATATTTGTAATATCGCATCTTCTGGCGGATTGATTTCTAATCCAAAAATGGCTGTGTACGCTGGAAGTAAATGGTCTCTAATAGGTTGGAGTGACAGTTTAAGATTGGAAATGAAAAAACTAAATAAAAACATTAATGTAACCACCATAATGCCTTACTATATAAATACTGGGATGTTTGATGGTGTAAAATCTAAAATACAAATACTTGAGCCCGAAGCAGTAGCACTTACCATTTTAAAAGCCATTAGTAAAAATAAAAAAATGGTAACTATTCCCGGATATATGTACAGACTCGCCAGAATAGGTCAAGCAACAATGTCGGTTAATTTTTTCGATTGGTTTACTGGTAGTGTATTAGGAATATACGATACTATGAATCATTTTTCTGGTCGAAAAAAATAGCATGTTATTTCCAATTTTGCCGCTCCATTAATCGCTCAATATGTGCAAAGTGATGATTAGAATGCCAGGCATAAATTCCTAAATTTTCCTCTAAGCTTACAACTTCATTACCATCTGGATGAATAAATGTGCGCTTTAAATCTAAAGCAGATAAGCCTTTTGCAAAATATACCAATTTGGCGTGTATCACCCTTATATGTAGTAATGAGTTTTCAATAGGTTCGTTATAATCATGTAACTGCGACCAGGCATTTTCGTCATAAGCTTTTATTATAGGGTTATCTTCGGTCATTGCCCATTTAAATCGTGTGTAGCTATTATGGTGGCTATCGCTTATGTGATGTATAAGCTGTCTAACTGTCCAACCCTCTGGCCTGTATGGTGTATCTAACTGATTATGGTCTAATGCACTTACTAAATGCTCTAAATGTACAGGAAAGTGTTCTAAAATAGAAATCCATTCATTAATATGATCTTTAGTTATTTTGGCTGGACAATTAAATTTTCCTATTGGGTATTTAAGTTTTTCGAGTTCCTGGCTATGCATTTTTTATTGTTTCTTTTTAGTATAAGCTTCTATAAAACGTTTCGCTCTTCTATTTCCTGTGTTGTATTGCAAAGCTTTTTTATACTGCTCGTACGCTTTTAAACTATCTCCTATTCGAGAGTAAGCATCTGCTAAACTATCGTAAACATTATCGCTTTCCGGATATAGTGCTACATTAATTTTAAATATCTCTATCGCTTCATTAAACGCATTTTCATTCATTTTTTTGTAGCCCAATCTGTTAAAAGCAGCTTCTTCAATAAACACACTTGTAGAATCTTCATTTTGTATTGCCAGATAACCTTCAAGCGCTTTATTATATTCTTTATCCTTTAAATAAGCACTTGGTACTTTTATAGAATCTGGTAATTTTTTATAATCGTAAGTTGTTTTCGACGTTTCGTCTTCAGGGATTTCAGAAATATAATACACGTTATTTTCAGGATGCTTTATAAATTGAATTTTCTTATTCATTTCCTTAACAAAATAGGTGTCCTCGCCTAAGTACATAGGTTCAATTTTATTGGCTCCTCTCCATTTTAAAAAAAGTTGGTTGTTATTAAAATAGACTTCTATTTCTTCATTTGCGTTGTATAAATAGCGACCAGAGGTTTCTTTAATAAACTCTGGTGTATAGTGTGCAGGTTTAGTACAGCTTGTAATAAGCGTGAACAATAAAATAAAAAAGAGGTGGTTTATTTTCATTTTTAGTGGTATTGGTTGCTATAAAATTAGTAAATATGGCGCATAAAAAAACGCCTTGTATTTACAAGACGTTTTAATTATTAATTTGTTACTCTATTTTTTATTATAATCGCTTCGTATTACTTTACATCCATTAACTCTACGTCGAAAATTAAAGTAGCATCTGCAGGTATAACACCTCCTGCACCTTGTGAACCGTAACCTAAGTCGCTTGGTATAACAAAACGTGCTTTATCACCAACATTCAACAAACTCACACCTTCATCCCAACCAGCGATTACTTGTCCCATACCTAAGGCAAAATCAATTGGTGCGTTACGTTTGTAAGACGAATCGAAAACTGTACCATCAGTTAACGTTCCTTTGTAATGTACAGAAACTGTTTTTCCTTTTTCTGCTGGCGCACCATCTCCTTTTTGTACAATTTTGTAACGTAATCCGCTATTTGTTTCTTCGAAACCTGCCGAAAACTTATCTAATTCTGCTGCTTTAGTTGCGCGCTCTTCTGCAATTCTTTTTTCGCGTGCGCCTTCGAAAGTTCTAAAAGCTTCAATAGCATTAAACTTTTCTGCAGCTTCACCTACTCTTACAATTTCTAAAGTTTCAATTTTATCTCCTTGAGTAATAGTATTTACAACATCTTGTCCTTCTACAACATTTCCAAAAACGGTATGATTTCCGTCTAACCAATCTGTGGCAATATGCGTAATAAAAAATTGACTTCCATTAGTTCCTGGTCCAGCATTTGCCATGGATAAAACACCTGGCCCACTATGCTTTAAATCTGGATGAAATTCGTCATCAAATTTGTAACCAGGATTTCCAGTTCCAGTTCCTTGAGGGCAACCACCTTGAATCATGAAATCTTCTATCACTCTATGAAACTTTAAACCATCATAGTAAGGCGTGCCTTGTGGCTTTGCAGAATTTTCCATATTTCCTTCTGCTAAAGCAACAAAATTACCAACTGTTCCTGGAGCTTTTTCAAATTCTAAATTCACTAAAATAGTTCCTTTACTTGTATTAAATTTTGCGTATAAACCGTCTTGCATTGTCTTATTTTTTAATGAGATGCAAAGATATGAAGAACTTAAAAGTTATAGGTTATGAGTTGTGAATTTTTTTATAAAGTCTATATTAAATGTTTTTTAGATGAATTTTATTAGCTTTGAAATCGAATTAAAAATTATTTATGGGAGTTTTTGGAAAATTATTTGGAAGTAAGCAAAAAGAAGATAAAACAGCCGACGACAATTATATTGAAACAATTATAAAGTCGAGTGAAAATGAACCTTTAGCCTTATCCAATAATAGTGTTATGTATGTTGGCTACAATGAGTTGGGAGGCTATTACTATTTGCAAACATTTATTGTAGGCCGTTTGAAAGTGAAAACTAAAAATGGCGCCACGTTAGATGTGGAAGGCACTAATTATAATTTAACACTAAATTCTGATATGCCTGAGTTAGAATCTGACCCTGCACATCCACTTGAAGGTTATGTAACAAAAATAGATTTTCAAATAGAAAAAAAAGATGTTGAAAAGATAAAACGATCAAACATAAAAACGCTCACGCTTTTTATTAAAAAAGAGGAGCATATCTTTTCAATTTATAAAAGTGAAAATTAAAATATACAGTCTGATTTTTTAGCTTTAAAAGCAAAACGCTTATTGAATTAGCATGCTTAGCGTAAGCGCTACATTGCGTTAAAGCCATTATTAATTGGCAACTTCGCTAATAAACTTAATTCTGTACAAACGTAGTTCTTCATCATCATAATCACCATCAAACTCATCGATAGCCACGTCAATTTTATCGGTTTCAGATTCCATAAAGTAATCGTGTAATTCCTCTTGTTGGTCCTCATCTAACAAATCGTCAATCCAGTAATTGATATTCAGTTTTGTACCAGAATAAACAATCGCTTCCATTTCTTTAATAAAATCGGCCATTTGCATACCTTTTGCAGAAGCAATATCGGTTAGAGGCAATTTTCTATCCACATTTTGAATAATATAAAGCTTTAACCCAGAGTTTGTGCCAGTTGATTTTACAATAAAATCGTCTGGTCTCATAATGTCGTTTTCCTCGACATATTTATCGATTAAAGCCACAAAATCTTTTCCGTATTTTTTTGCCTTACCTTCTCCAACACCATGCACATTAGAAAGTTCTGCAATAGTAATAGGATATTTAAGAGCCATATCTTCTATAGAAGGGTCTTGAAAAATTACAAATGGTGGAACACCAATTTTTTTGGCATTTGCCTTACGTAAATCTTTAAGTAACTTCATTAAGGTTTCGTCAACCACTGCACCTCCACCTTTAGAGGCAGTTATAATATGGTCGTCATGAGTACTATCGAAAGTATGGTCTTCCGTCATCATAAACGATGATGGGTTTTTAACAAAATCCTCTCCAGCTTTGGTTAATTTAACCACTCCGTAGGTCTCAATATCTTTCTTTAAATAGCCTGCTACCAATACTTGTCGTAGTAATGCCATCCAATATTTTTTATCTTGATGTTTCCCTTTACCAAAATAAGGCTGCGCATCTGTTTTGTGCGAACTTATCATGGCATTAGATTTCCCAACAATAACATTAACTAAATCCTTCGATTTGTACTTTTCATTGGTTAATTGCACAATGTTTATTAAAAGTGCTGCATCGTCTTTGGCTTCACGCTGTTTTTTAGGGTGGCGCATATTATCGTCCATATCGCCTCCATCACCTGTTTCATTATCGAATTCTTCACCAAAATAGTGCAGAATAAATTTTCTTCTGGAAATTGAAGTTTCACAATAAGCAACCACTTCCTGTAATAACGCATGACCAATTTCTTGTTCTGCAACAGGCTTACCAGACATAAACTTTTCTAGTTTTTCAATGTCTTTATAGGCATAAAAAGCCAAACAGTGTCCTTCTCCTCCATCGCGTCCTGCACGTCCTGTCTCCTGATAATAACTCTCAATACTTTTTGGGATGTCATGATGTATTACAAAGCGCACATCTGGTTTATCTATACCCATTCCAAAAGCAATTGTAGCAACAACAACATCGATATCTTCCATTAAAAACATATCCTGGTGCTTAGCTCTTGTTTTAGCATCTAATCCAGCGTGATATGGCAAGGCTTTTATACCATTAACCTGTAATACCTGAGATAGTTCTTCAACGCGCTTTCTACTCAAACAGTAAACAATACCTGTTTTACCTTCATTTTGCTTTATAAAACGAATAATATCTGAGTCGACATCTTTTGTTTTAGGTCGAATTTCGTAATATAAGTTTGGTCTGTTAAACGATGCTTTAAAGGTTGTAGCATCACTCATACCCAAATTTTTAAGTATATCTTCCTGTACTTTTGGCGTTGCAGTTGCTGTTAAACCTATAATAGGAATATCATCACCAATACGCTGGATAATGGTACGTAAATTTCTATATTCTGGTCTAAAATCGTGTCCCCATTCACTAATACAATGTGCCTCGTCTACAGCCATAAATGAGATTTTTACACTTCGTAAAAACTCTACATTTTCTTCTTTGGTTAGCGACTCTGGAGCGACATACAGTAATTTTGTTATACCATTAGTAATATCTTCTTTAACCTGTTTAATCTCTGTTTTGTTTAGAGACGAATTTAAAACATGGGCTACTCCATGAGCGTCTGAAACGCCTCGAATAGCATCCACCTGGTTTTTCATTAAAGCAATTAGCGGTGACACCACTATTGCTGTTCCTTCTTGCATAAGCGCAGGAAGTTGGTAGCACAGCGATTTTCCTCCACCAGTTGGCATAATAACAAAAGTGTTGTTTTTAGATAAAATACTTTCGATAACGGCTTCTTGCAAGCCTTTAAATTCGGTGAAACCGAAATATTTTTTTAGCGCAGTACGAATTTGACTTTTCACTATTTTTTTAAAGGGATTAATTATTTACACATTTACTTACACAAAACATCTTCTTTTTCTGGCACTATTATAACGAAGAATTAAAGCTTTAATTTTAATTTTTCGTTAAATTTGCCGAGATACTCAACAATCATTAAAAACGAAGTATTTTGCGTAATATTTAAAGATAATAAAAATCTTTTTAAATGTTACCTAAACTTAAAATGATATATTTTGAACACTAAGGATTCTATTCTAAAAACTGCCAAAGAAACTATTGCACTTGAGAGCGCTTCTATTAGTAATTTAGCCACATTAATCGATACCGATTTTGCTGATGCTGTAGAACTTATCTACCATTCTAAAGGTCGTGTAATAATTACTGGAATTGGTAAAAGCGCTATTATTGCTACAAAAATTGTAGCTACATTAAATTCTACAGGAACACCTGCTGTTTTTATGCACGCTGCAGATGCCATTCATGGTGATTTAGGTTTAATTTTAGAAGATGATGTTGTTATTTGTATTTCTAAAAGCGGTAATACTCCCGAAATAAAAGTTTTAGTCCCATTAATAAAAAATGCAAAAAACAAAATGATTGCTATTACTGGCAATAAAGAGTCCTTTTTAGGCCAGCAAGCAGATTTTGTGCTTAATGCTTTTGTGGAAAAGGAAGCTTGCCCTAATAACTTAGCACCAACAACAAGTACCACTGCTCAATTAGTTATGGGTGATGCCTTAGCTGTTTGTTTGCTAGAATTACGCGGTTTTTCGAGTAAAGATTTTGCAAAATACCATCCTGGTGGCGCTTTAGGAAAAAAATTGTATTTACGTGTACACGATTTATCTTCGGCTAATAAAAAACCTCAGGTTGCATTACACACCGATGTTAAAAAAGTAATTATAGAAATTTCTGAAAGCATGCTTGGAGTTTCGGCAGTAGTAGAAAACAATAAAATTGTAGGTATAATTACCGATGGTGATTTAAGACGTATGCTTACTAAGGTTGATAATTTTTCTGGTCTAACAGCCAAAGATATTATGAGTAGCAACCCAAAAACAATTGACGAAGACGCTATGGCTGTAGATGCCATGGAACTTATGGAAGTTAACGGGATTTCTCAGCTTCTGGTTCAAAATAACGGAAATTATGCAGGTGTCGTGCATTTACACGATTTAATAAAAGAAGGCATTATTTAATGGCAAAAGCAGATGTAAACAATATGTCGTTTCTGGATCATCTTGAAGATTTAAGATGGCATCTTATTAGAATTTTTATAGCTATTGTTCTTTGCGGTACAGTTGCTTTTATCTTTGGAAATTTTATTTTCGATAATATTATCATGTGGCCCAAAAGGATGTCTTTTCCAACATACCAGTGGTTATGCAGCATGTCTGATTTTTTTGGTATTAACGATACCACTTTCTGCCAAGCCGAGTTTCCTTTTATTATCCAAAACCGAACCATGGCAGGACAATTTGCTGCACATATCTGGACTTCGGTCTATGCAGGTTTTATTATTTCTTTCCCTTATGTAATTTACCAGCTTTGGAAATTTATCAGTCCAGGAATGAAAGCTAACGAACGTAAAAATTCTCGAGGATTCATTATTATTTCATCTTTATTATTTTTTACAGGCGTACTTTTTGGTTACTTTATAATTATACCGCTTTCCATCAATTTTCTTGCTAATTATAACGTAAGTAGCGAAATATTAAATGAAATTGATATTAGCTCTTACATCTCGCTTATACGCTCCTCTTCCATAGCTGCTGGTTTTGTATTCGAGCTTCCTATAATTATCTATTTCCTCACTAAAGTTGGTTTGGTAACTCCAAAAAGTTTAAAAAAATACAGAAAATTTGCATTGGTTATTGTACTTATACTTTCGGCCATTATAACACCTCCAGATATTGCAAGCCAGATTATTGTAGCCATTCCCATACTTATCTTATACCAAGTAAGTATTTTAATTTCAAGAATTGTAGTTAGAAACCAAAAAAAGAAACAGAAAACAGATGTCAGAATTAGTTAAAGAATTTAATGACTATCGTTCTAAAATGAACGATAAATTATTGGCGGACAATAATAAAGTAATAAAGCGCATTTTTAATTTAGACACTAACGCTTTTGCGGAAGGCGCTTTAGATGTGCAAACAAAAGAACTTTTAGGTTTGGTTGCTTCTACTGTATTACGTTGCGACGATTGTGTAAAATACCATTTAGAATCTTGCTACAAAGCAGGTTTATCTAAAGAAAAAGTTGTAGAAACGTTAAGTATTGCCACGTTAATTGGTGGTACCATTGTAATCCCTCATTTGCGTCGTGCTTACGAATATTGGGATGCGCTCGAAGCATCGCAAAGTTAAACTTTCGCTAAACTAAACTTAGTTTACATCAAGTTTATTATTTTTATTGATTATACATTCTATTTATGAAACTTAGAGCCGAACATTTAATGAAGTCCTACAGCGGACGAAAAGTTGTAAAAGACGTTTCTCTTGAAGTTAACACAGGAGAAATTGTTGGTTTGCTTGGTCCAAATGGTGCCGGAAAAACAACCTCTTTTTACATGATTGTTGGTTTAATAAAACCTAATGGTGGAAGTATTCATTTAGAAGGTACAAATATTACAAAATACCCAATGTATAAACGTGCGCAAAACGGTATTGGCTATTTAGCGCAGGAAGCTTCGGTGTTTAGAAAATTAAGTATTGAAGATAATATTTTGAGTGTACTGCAAATGACTAAAATGACTAAAAAAGAGCAGTTACATAAAATGGAATCGCTTATAGAAGAGTTTAGTTTAGGGCACATTCGAAAAAACCGAGGCGATTTACTCTCTGGTGGTGAACGTAGAAGAACAGAAATTGCACGAGCCTTAGCAACGGATCCTAATTTTATTTTGTTAGATGAACCTTTTGCAGGCGTCGATCCTGTTGCCGTAGAAGATATCCAACGTATTATTGCACGTTTAGCCAAAAAGAATATTGGTATTCTTATTACCGATCACAACGTACAGGAAACATTAGCTATTACAGACAGAACATACTTAATGTTTGAAGGTGGTATTTTAAAAGCTGGTGAACCCGAAGAACTTGCGGCAGACGAGATGGTGCGAAAGGTATATTTAGGACAGAATTTTGAATTGCGAAAGACCAAGATTGATTTTTAAACGCTAAGCATTATTTGCAATTCTCTTTTACCAGACCTCCCATTTATCTAAATCTTCTTTAACAACAAAAATCCCCAGAGTTCCTCCTTTATCTTTTGTTTTAATACTCGTAGACCTTTCGAGTATTTCAACGTGTTTCATAATATCTACTGAGCGATATAGCATGAAAGTATCTTGAGATTGCTTGTTTAAAAACGCTATACTATCCCTAACATTAGAACAAGTTTCAATACTTTGCTTACAAGAAAAAATTAGCAATGAAAATACAAGTAGCTTATACTTCATTTTTATCTTTTTCAACTAAGGCCTTACTCTCACTTAACAATTTCTTCTGGTAACGCCCTTGAACAACATCAATAACCACAAGAATAGCGATAACAAAGTAGAAAGTAGTTTTACTCATTGGTACAATTTCTTCACCAAAGATTTTTAAATGTGCTAAATGTCCGCCTTCAGTAATAAGCATAATTCCTACTATAAATAGAATAAACAGTCCTAAGACTTCGTACATTCTGTTTTTAGCCAAGAAAACTGAGATTTTATCTGCCATCAGTAGCATTAACAACCCACTGGCAACAATTGCGATTGCCATAACAATAAACGCAGCAGTTGCATTTTCAATCTCACTGGTTAAACCTATAGCGGCTAAAATAGAATCGAAAGAAAATACCAAATTCATAATTACAATACTGGTAATTACAGCATTAGCCGACTTTGTTCGTTTAGAATCGCCTTCCACATCATGACTTAAATCATGTAGTGAAATCATATGCCAAATTTCTTTTATAGCTGTATAAATAATAAAAGCGCCACCAGCTAACACTATTAAACTATGGCCATTAAAAGCAAATTTTACAACATTCTCAATCTCGCCAGTTAACCAAGAGAATGGCTCCTGAAAAAAGCCAATAATTCTTACCAGAACAAATAATAAAATTATCCTTAAAACTATTGCTATTAAAATGCCCTTTTTACGCACACCTTTTTGTGCTTCTACCGGTGCTTTTTTAGATTCTAAAGAAATGTATAATAAGTTATCGAAACCTAAAACGGCTTGTAATGCCACAAGCATAATAAGTGTAAAAATAATTTCGCCCATTAGTTTTTGTTATTTTGAATTAAGGAAAGTAAAATATATAGTATAATTATTAAAGGTATTGCTGCAAATTGTAAAACTATTAACAGCACCAAGCTTAAGATTACAAAAATATAACGCATCGCATTATTTTTAAAACTATAATCTTTAAACTTAAGCGCAAACAATTTTATGCTTGAATTCAGCAAATAACAACTTAAAATGGCTAATGCAATTAAAAACCATTTGTTTAATATAATTGCATTAATGATATCGTTATTTTGAAACTCTAAAATTAAAGGCAAAGACATAATTAATAATGTATTTGCAGGTGTTGGGAGTCCTTTAAAATAGGTTTGCTGGTCTTCGTCTATATTAAATTTAGCCAATCTGTAAGCTGAAGCTAAAGTTACAAACAACCCAATAATGGGTATAAAAGCCATTGAAAAACCAGACCATTGCAAAGACCATTCGTTCGAGGTTGCCATTGGTGGTGCATCTACAGCGATGGCAATTAATTTGTACATAACTATGCCTGGCACCAACCCACTTGTAACCATATCTGCCAAAGAATCTAATTGTACTCCTAATTCGCTTTGCACCTTGAGTTTTCGTGCTAAAAGCCCATCGAAAAAATCGAAAAATATACCTAAAAACACAAACAGAGCAGCAGTAACAAACTGGTTATTAACTGCAAATAAAACGGCAATACTTCCGCTTAAAAGGTTTAAAAGAGTAACAAAATTAGGGACAAATCTTTTAATATGCATTGATTATTTTTTTGTAAAAATAACAAAGTATTTTAATTAAAAACGGCTCAATACAATATAGTATTTAATTTCAAGTTTAATATATAGAAAAATTACACCATCTTTGTAAAAAAATTGCGATTGAAACTACTACTAACACTTGTTTTGTCTCTGGTGTCGCTTACACTATTTAGCCAAACCAAATATTCTAATGAATTTATGAATATTGGTGTGGACGCCGCTGCTTTGGGCATGAGTAATGCTGTAACAGCGAATACTAACGATGTAAATTCCGGTTACTGGAATCCTGCAGGATTAGTTAATATTGAAGACAAACAACTCGCCTTAATGCACTCCAGCTATTTTGCAAACATTGCTAATTACGACTATGCTGCCTTTGCTATGCCTTTAGACGATAGAAGCGCCATTGGTTTGTCGCTTATTCGCTTTGCGGTTGACGATATTTTAGACACCACACAATTAATAGACGATCAAGGTAATGTTAACTACGATAGGGTTAGCTTATTTTCTACAGCAGATTACGGACTCACCTTTTCGTACGCCAGAAAACTCCCTGTTCAGGGTTTAAATTATGGTGTTAATGCCAAAGTTATAAGGCGTGTTATTGGTGATTTTGCCAATTCTTGGGGATTTGGCTTAGATGCTGGCATACAGTTTGAAACCGATAATAACTGGCAATTTGGGTTGATGGCTCGAGATATTACAACGACTTTTAATTCTTGGAGTTACGATGAGGAAGCTTTTGCCAGAATACAAAATGCTATTGAAGGTCAAAACCAGGAATTACCAGAATCTACAGAACTTACAATTCCAAAATTACAAATTGGTATTGCTAAAAACTACGTTTTCCATTATGACTATAGTTTAAGAGCCGAATTAGATTTAAATGTACGTTTTGAGCAAAACAACGATTTAATCTCGACTTCATTTGCCAGCATTAATCCGGCTTTAGGTTTTGAGTTTGGCTATATAGACATGATTTATTTAAGAACTGGTGTTGGGAATTTTCAAAATGAATTGCAAATAGATGATTCTGAAAGTTTAAGTTTTCAACCAAGTTTTGGTGTAGGCTTTAAATACCGAGGCATCCAGGTAGATTATGCCTTTACAGATATTGGTGACCAAAGTGTCGCTCTCTATTCTAATGTGTTTTCGGTAAAATTAGACTTTAGCGCTTTTAGATAATTTATATTTTTAAATGAAAAGATTTTTACTCGTTTTATTTCTTCTCTCTTCCTTTTGTTCTTTTTCGCAAGTGCCGCAACTTACCGAAAATACAGAAATAAGCATTATCACTATTGGACCGGGAAAATTATTAAATGATAGTTTTGGACACAATGGGTTTCGAGTACAAAACGAGTATTTAGATGCTGTATACGACTACGGAAGATATAATTTTGATGATCCTAATTTTTACACCAATTTTGCTAAAGGGAAACTAAAATATTTAATGGGTGCTGCCTATACCAAAGAAATTTTTGAGTATTACCAATCGCAAGACCGAACTATTAAAGAACAGGTACTCAACCTAAATCAGGCACAAAAGCAAGCACTTTTAAATTATTTAGCAAACAATTACAAACCCGAAAAAAGAGCCTATCTTTACGATTTTTTCTTCGATAATTGCGCTACTAAAATGCGTGACGTATCAGAAAATGTATTAAATAATACTATAAAATATAACACACCAGAAGCTTACAAGGCTGAAACTTTTAGACAACTTATTCAAAATAATCTATATTGGAATACTTGGGGAAGTTTTGGTATTGACATTGCTTTAGGTTCTGTAATAGATAGACCAGCTGAACCTCGTGAATATATGTTTTTACCTGAACATGTTTATGTTTTTTTTGAGAAAGCAACGTTTAAAGACTCAGGAGAACAATTAGTAAAAGCATCTAAAACGGTTTATAAGCAAAAAGGCGAGTTCGATAAAGGCAATTTTTTTGTAAGTCCGGTTTTTATACTTTCAATTTTAGCTGTTATCATTATTTTCATTACTTATTCCAATAATAATAACAACACACGTTCTAAATGGTTAGATGGTTTAATATTCTCTATAACTGGAGTTATTGGCATATTGTTGTTGTTGTTATGGTTTGCTACAGATCACTCTGCTACTGCAAATAATTATAATTTGTTATGGGCATGCCCAATTAGTATTATCGCTTTGTTTCAAATCTTTAAAAATCAACCAAAGCGCTGGTTAATTGGTTACCTTAAACTATTAATTATTATGTTATCGCTTTTAACTTTACATTGGATAATAGGAGTGCAAGTATTTGCTCCAGCTCTTATTCCTTTGCTTGTAGCCTTGCTTATTCGTTATGTATTTTTGGTACGATTCTTTGGTCGTGAAGATTTTGCAACTCAAACCGAAAATGTTGAGTAATATTGACTACAAAACTACTGCCCTCTAAAAAATATTACAGTACTTAAAGTTTTAACAATAATATTAAAATCTAATAAAAAGCTGCGATGTTTAATGTAATAAAGATCGTATTGCAATTTCACTAAACTATCATCTATACTAGAGCCGTATCGCGCTTTAACTTGTGCCCAACCTGTTAAACCTGGTTTAACAATGTGTCTTGTGTGATAGAAAGGTATTATTTGAGATAGCTCGTTTACAAACATAGGACGCTCTGGTCGTGGTCCAATAATGCTCATATGACCTTTAAGGATATTAATGAGCTGAGGCAATTCGTCTAATCGGGTTGTTCTTAAAAAGCGTCCGAAGGCAGTAACTCGCGAATCATTTTTTTTAGCCCAGACAGCACCACCAGCTTCTGCATTGGTAACCATACTTCTAAACTTATAAATTTGAAAAGTTTTTCCGTTTTTACCAACACGCTCTTGAGAATACAGTAAAGGCCCTCTATTTCCTATAGCATTGCCTATTACAATAAATGGCAAGAAAATAAGTGAGCAGGCAAGACCAACAATTGATAGTAAAACATCGAAAAGGCGCCTGTATGCGAGATACAATTTGTTTTTATTGTTTCGGCTAAACGGGAAATGCTTGTAAAAATCTTTGCCAATAAACTGTACTGGCACACGATAAGCCATTTCTTCGTAAACCTGAGTGTATTCTCTAATAGGATAGCCTCGCTCTAAAAGCGTGATTAAATCTACATAAATGGAGGGTGAAATAGTTTCAGAATTATAGCTTGCTACAACAATTTCAGAAATATTTTCTTTGTTAAGAATATCGTGAATTTGATTGGGATGATATTCTGCTATCCCTTTATATTTTATATTTTCTTCTTTTTCCGGCTCACAATTAATAAACCCTATGATTTGATAATAAGGATCTGCAGTTCTAAACGATTCTACAATGGCCTCGACACTTGCGGTTTCGCCAACTAATAATGCTCTTTTATAAAAACGCGGTGATGCAACAAACGTTATGTAGGCAAGTCGCCATGTTAAAAGCGGCAATAAAATTGCTAAAAAGAAATAAAGAATTTGAATACGGTTTTCTGGTAACGTAGGTGTAAAAAACGGTGTTAATAAATACACTAAAACAGTTACAGAAGTAGTTACAATAATGGCGCTTGAAACCGTTTCAATTTTACTGGATTTTCTTAAATCGTACAGTTCGAATACAGTACCAAAACCCGTAATATATAGCATTAAAACAATAAGCCAACGCCAATTAGACTCATCTATTTTAAAATAATCGAATCCTGTAAAATAACTTAGTCCGTAAATTGCGCAACCTATAAAAAGAAGGTCGAAAAGTCGCAATAGGATTTTCCGTTCTGAAATTTCAAAATGAATACTGGACTGTTTAGACATTAATTTTATAGATGGTTGTGCGTAAAGATAAAAAGTAAAAGTTGTAATGCAAGGTTTATATTAAAGTTACTTTCCATTGATTCTTAACAACCTGCCACCCAAATTGCTCTACTCTATTTCTTGCGCTGCGTGTATAATTTTCTACTTTTTCTTTATTTTCTTTTAAGTCTATAATTTCATCCACAAAGAGCGCGGCATTATTTGGTGATACAAGTTTGCCTGTTACGTCATCTTCTATTAAAAAAGGTAATCCTCCCACATTTGTAGAAATTATTGGCAGACCTAATGCCATTGCTTCAATAACACTCACAGGCATATTATCGAAGTTAGTAGTATTTATAAAAATGTTATGCGTTTTAGAGAGTGTAATCCATTCTTTTTTTGAAAGCTTTCCTGTAAAATTCACGGCAACATTTAAAGACGCGGCATGCTTTTTTGTAACTTCTAAACTACCATCGTTGTCTGGTCCAACCATAGTTAAACTGGATTTTATTTCTTTTTTTTGAAGTTGAAATAAAACATCAACAGCTAATTTAGGATTATAAATTTTTGAAAACGAACGCACCCAAAGTAAATGTACCTCATCTATTTCTCTCTGCTTAAAAGCATAGTTTTCGATATTAATAGCGTTAGGTATAATGGTAATATTATTAAACCCATAGTCTTTAAAAGCCAAGGCTGTATAATTAGAAGGTGCAACATTAACAAATGCGTTATTAAAAATTGCATGACTCAGTTTTGGATTGTTTTTTAGTCGGTTAGGTAAATTACCGCCATGTAAAATTGGAACATATTTTAATTTAAAAAAACGGCATAGTTGGCTGCATACAAGAGCGTAATAAAAATTTTGAGTGCTGTAAGTATCAATTAACACGTAATGTGCCCAACTCCTGTTTTTAATTATAGACCATACCATATCTATTAAGCGCAATAGTTTATTCTTTTTAGAAGAAACTGCCTTTACATTGTAACCTTCAGCAATTAATGCGTTACTTAATGTATCGATAGTAGTGGCGGTTTTCCCTCTTGTGGACAATTTGTTACCTATGTAGAGTAGGTTTTTCATTGTAGTTTATAGAGTTTTAAATCGCCTTCGTTATGTATAACCTCTAACGGATAGTTAGTTCTTGCAACAATATAGTTAACTCCTAAACGGTATAATACGTTTATTTTCTCTGGAGTCGACTTTGCTTGAGCCAATTGATTTTGGTCTTTTTTCCATTGTATAAAACGCGCAGGATTACCTTCAATAATCATCGATGCGCCTTTAGAATCTAATATTACAGATCGTTGCGAAGCACCTCTGTAATGATGCCCTCCATAGATAACAGCATCTTGACTCGTGTTTTCTAAAATAAAAGAGGCCATTTTATCTACAGCTAATTCGTTTTTCGGATTGATTTTTCCAAAACTGAGGTTGTTTGGTAAAACGAGTCGGGTTAAATCGTCTCCCACAAACGGAACATTATTAAATATTGATAGTTTTCCAAACACTATAATTACAAAATAGACTGAACATAACGCTGGAATAAGATATGCTTTTTTTATTTTTTTATCGACATATTGAAGCAGATATGCCATGGCAAAAAACGATGGTATAATAGCTACTTTTTGAGCTCGAATTAATTGAAAAGATAATCTTAAATTTAAATTAAAGATGTTGTTAATCAACTCTTCTACGTAAACACTTACAGAGGGTAATATAATTAAAACAGCTATTAAAACACCTATTAATTTTGCGCGACTGAAATGCTTTTCCTCTTTTTTAGCAACTATTAAATACAAAACAACTGGTACTATATAAAACAGAGTTTTAAAATGCAGCCATTGTTTTAAATACTGTAATGGTTGCGTGAAAAATTGAGGAATGCGCGTATTAAATGCTTCTGTAAAAGCGTTCATATCGTAATTGACAATACTGGAGGTTTTGCCAAAGTAGTTTAGTATAAAAGGTAGCATCCCTAATACTATGGCTAAAAGTATTATTGCTATGTTTTTTGCGCTTAAGAGGTCTTTCTTTTTAAAAATAACTCTTAACAACACTAAAAAAGTTAAATACAACAAAATACCGCCTAATCCTGTTATAGGGTGGCAATTAAATATAAAACCAATTAAAAATGCAGATAAGAAAAGACCTTTTAAACTTTTGTTTAACACTAAAAACGGAATTGGAAATAAGGTAATATAGAGTGTTCGTGGCATCATAGCCCAGAGGCTTGCAATACCCCAAATTTCGAATCCTGGCAACCAAACAATGCCTCTTGCTATAAAGGAAATTAATAACGCAATCCAAAAATTTGAAACAAATTTATAGATTAAATAAAACCAGAGTATGCCAAATAACAGATGGCACACAGTATTCATTAAATTCACTGCCTGTACATAATCCCCATTGGTGAATTTCGCCAAAAAACGTAATGATTGCACATAAAACGGCGTATAATACTTTACATTATTAATATCGTTTACATATAAATCTTTTTTAAATAACTCCGGATTATCAAATTTTTGTGCAACTGGAATTATGTTTTGAATATCGGACGATAGACTACTGTAAGGTGCGTTTAAATTTTCGATATAAAATGCTAAAGCAATAACAAGATGTATTGCAAAAACCAGAGACAATTGTTTGGCTTTATATTTTTGCATTTAATTGGCTTTTGGTGCTCTTGTAATGTCGTAATGTACAGCTTGTAACAGTAATTGAAAACCTATTATAATTGTTAGGGTTACCAACATAATGGTTCCTGTTGGTGCAAATTCGTTTTGTGTGGAATAGAACCACCAGTTATAAATACCATAAATTAAACCGAATAAAAACAACGGAGTGCCCAACAAAATGTAGATGGATGAGATATTAAAATCGTAAACAAAGTAAGATTTAAAAATTCTGTTTATATAAGTCTTTAATAACTTTGGTAAAAACACAAATGGCATTTTCCAGACTTTCATGCTGGATTTTTCTTCCCCATAAATTGCTGGCATGGCTACATCTTTAATAATTGCATCTTGAAAATACAATTGTGAAATTAGGGATGTTTCAAAATAATAACGGTTAGAAATTTCGCTAAAATCTAAAAGTTTTAGCGTTTCGGTTTTAATAGCAAAAAAGCCATTGGTTGGGTCGAAATTGTTCCAATACCCTGTAGCAGCTTTAGTTAGAAAAGATAAACCAAGATTTCCTATTTTTCTAATAAACGGCATTTTTTTTAATGCATTAAAATCTCTAAAACGGTTGCCTTTTGCGTAGCTCGCTTTACCATTCATCAAAGGCATTATTAAATATTTGATATAGGAGGTATCCATTTGGTCGTCGGCATCTACCTTAACCACAATATCCATAGCGTCTTCAATAGCCTTTACAAACCCTGTTTTGGTTGCACCACCAACACCAAGATTTTTTGAGTGTTTAATGTATTCTATTTCTTTAAAGGCTGTAAGTGCTTCATCTGGTAACGTTTCCGGACTACAATCGTCTACAATATAAACTTTAGTTACCATTTCTGGCAACTTCCTTAATACGCTAACTATATGCTTAGAAGCATTATAGTATGGTATAACGACTGCTATTTTATTTTGGTTTAACATTGGCAAAATAATATCGTGGTACAATTAGTAAAATAGTAATTAAAATAAAATATCCTAAAATGGTAAATACAGATCTGTAAAGGTATAAGTGCTCTCCAAAAAAGAGGGTCACTAACATAGCAATTACTAATCCGCTTAACACTAATTTTAATGAACTCACTTTTCCAAATTTAAGATATAAATAAGAGGTAAGCCATTTTAAGTAAAAGAATAATCCTACTAAACCTACTTCGTTTATTAAACTTAAATAAATATTATGGGCAGAGGAGCTAACTAACAATCTATTATTGACACCAATACCAATAGGTATAACGTAAGGATTATTTGCAATGTATTCTAAATACATTAATGCTATTTTGTTTCTTCCTGATCCTAAATCTTCGTATAACTGGCCAACATCTATAGTATCTGCTCTAAAAGAATCTGGACTCGACACTTTATTAATAACACGACCTTCTATTGTGGTGAAAATAGTGTCGATAAGTTCTAAATTTATAAAAAAAGCAACTATAATAGCTATAGATAAAACCACAGATAACGCCAAAAATTTTCTGGTTTTCATTATAAAAATATAACAACCAAAAATTATTAAAGCAAGATAAGTTGTTCTAGAACCAGAAATACCAATTGCTGCCAAGCTGGTAACCAAACTGGCAATAATAAGGATTCTGTTTACTTTTAATTGTTTTTGAAGAAATAACCCGATGGCAAATACAAACGAAATAAACATGGTCATTCCTAAACATATTTTGTTAGGCCCTAAGGTGCCCGACAAAAATCCACCATAAGCTTCTTTGTATACATCATTCCATAAAAAGGAAACAAGTCCATAATGCTGTAAAAACACTAAAATTGCCTCTGCAATAGATAAGATTAATACAATACTTGCAACCCTTTTATAATTACTTCTATCTCTTAAATACATGGCAACTAACACACCTGTATAAAAGAAAACAACCATGTGATAATAATATAAAACCGATTTTATAAACCACAAAGGTCTCCCTTTAAAAACACTAAATAATGCTGTAAAAATGAGTGTAAAAGCGCACCACATTATAAATGTGTTAAACGTTTTTAGATACTTCTTTGTACGGATATAATATAAAATAAGTGCTCTGTTATTATAAACTATAAATAGTAAAAGCAGTCCGGCTAAATCATAAAGTCTAAATTCGTTATCTCCTTGCACACTATAACTAAGCACTGGTAGATTATAAAAATAAGATACAATCATTGCTAAAACCGTTAATTTTATATACAACGGTTTAAACAACATTTTGCATTGCCTGTTTATGTAATCGGTTTTAGTCATTTTAGGTTAAGATAGACTTGTAATCGTTTATAAGTGTTTTTGAAATGGCATCTTCTGAAAAATTATCACGCACATGTTCTTTTAACTGCGCTCCTTTTGTCTTTGCTTCTTCCAAATGGCTAATATAATTTATTATTGCTTGAGATAATAGTGAAGCATCCTCTGGTGCTATTAATTCACCTAAAGATGGATTTGCAATTACCAAATTACAATTTCCCACATTTGTAGCAATTGTAGGTAAACCTGCCAAGCCATATTCTAATAAAGCAATGGGTAAACCTTCAGATTTTGACGGTAACACCGCAAGAGTACTTTGCATTAAAATATTGGAGACGTCCGGCTTACTGCCATACATAACTATTTTATCCTTTAAATTTAGAACTTCTATTTTTTTATGGATGACTTCCGAATACGAATTATTAAAGTCCTTACCTACGCAATGTAAGCTCCACTCTGGGTAGTTAGCAGATACTGTTTTAAATGCTTCAAACAAGGTTGCATGATCTTTCTGCTCGCGTAAATTTGCTAAATGAATAATTCGCTTTCCTTCTGTTCCTTTTAAATTTGTGTTTTTTTCAACTTTTGTTTCAACTGCAAAATTTGATAGGTACTTAACTTGCTTACAGTGTAAATGCTGTTTTGCCCAGGTTTCTAATCCTTGGTTAACACTGTAAATCTGTGAAAAATAACGCGAACATATTTTTATCATATTAAAAGAGCGTGCTTCTAAAAACTCGCTTTGTCCATAATGATCATGCCATACAATTTTAATCTTTTTATTTAAAATTTTAATAATTGTAGCAAGAAAAAAAGACGTAGAATGTGCATGAATAATGGCTATTTCATGTTGCTTTACAAAAGCATTTAATTTTTTAATGGCTTTATAATCAATTGTTTTCTTTTTATTTAAAAACAAATACTCTACATGAGCGTTAATACTGGCTTTCAATAATCCTTCTTCACGCGTAGCACATAAAAATGAACCTTCAATTTTAGAACTCAAAACGTTCGCAATGTTCACTGCCATACGTTCTGCTCCTCCTGTTTGCAAAGAATCTATTAATTGTAAAACTCTCATTTATTGTTTTAATAATTTGGCTATTTCACTTTCAAATACATCTAATGTGTATTGTTGAGACCATTGTATTGCGGCTTCAGATGCTAACTCTAGCTTGTCTTTAACCTTAATGGTATCTATTATTTTGTTTGTCGCCTGTTCTACATGAGGTTCTATTAAAATACCTCTGTTGCCATTATCTAACATATACGGTACACATGAGATTTTTGTAACAATAGGAATGCATCCAAAAAACATAGCTTCTGCAATTGCTTTTGGCCAACCTTCAGATTTTGAAGGTAGAATGGAAAAATGAGCAGATTTTAGAGCCTCTTTAACCACAGATTTTGTTTGGTTACCATGAAGCGTTATTATCTGCTCTAAATTGTTTACAACAATATACTGAGCTAATTCAGCTTTTAAAATACCATCTCCAAATAGATCCAATCTTACTTTATAACCTTTTTTATGCAATTGCTCTATAATCTTAATTGTTAACAGTGGTCGTTTTCCAGATACCAGACTACCAATAAAAACAAATTTTAAAACACCATTATAATCACGTTTTTCTATCGTTTCAATTTCAGTATGATAATAGGTGGCTGTAAAAAACGGTTTGATATTTTTTGTTTGGTTTTCCCAATTCCCATAAACCAATACCTGCATGTTTTTTGTTAAAAACGTATTACTTAAAATCCATTTTTGAAAACGATAACTTAATGGTTGTTTAGCTTTTGGGTCCCAGTTTCCTGCGTACTTTGCTGTTTTTAGTGTCTTTGGGAAAAATATTTGTACCAAACAACCTAATAAACCCATATTTCCAGGACATCTTAAATGGATGTGGTCTGCCCTATTACACGCTTTAAAAAGTTTTATAATAATTAATGGTAAATAAATTACAGATTTTAAAGCATGACTAACAGTAGTGAATTGAATGGCTGGAACATTATTATAATTTATATTATTATGCTCATAAGCTATTTCAATAGCATTTGGGTTTCCATCAGTTTTTGGAGCAATTACTTCAACTTCATCAACATACTTTAGCCATAAATTCATCTCTCGAACATATGGCGCGTAAGACAGCAATTGAGATTGCTCTTCTTTATGTAAAGCATGAGAAATTATTAAAAAACGCATTATTGAATTTTAGGTGTATTAAAAAATAATGACAACCATCCTACAAATCTACCCAAACTTTCTGTTAATGCTTCTTTACGATTATTAGTAGTGATAATATTTGTAAACCGAATACAGGTTAATAAAAAAGCCGTGGCATGCCATTTAAAGCGTGCTTTCAATGTTGGATTTGGGTATTTTACACGCCATACATACCAACCATTTCTAACCACCATTTTCCCATAATTATATTTATTAGGTCTACCCGATCCATCGTGATAATGGCTTAATTGTGCATTCGTGTTTATATACAATTTACCTCTTTTTGCCAATCGGATTGAAAAATCGGCATCCTCATATAAACCATAACCTTCAAAATATGTTGAAAATTTTAATGTTTTAAACACTTCGTTTTTATAAGACGAAACGCCTCCCATAAGTTGTTCTACTTCATAGATTTTCCCAGAAGGAGGTAAAAAACTAACTGAGCGTCCATGCGCGAATGTTGGCAAAATACCAGGTTTTGCATCGGGTTGCAATCCAAAAACACTTCTTAATTTAAAGCGTGAAGGTTCGTTACGTTGCCAACCATCGAAATAAAAATTAGATTTATTATTATTTTCTTCTGCAATTTCCCATTGCACTTCGTTAATAATATAACCACCAACAGCCAATGCCTCTGGATGTCTATTATAAGTTTCAATTAAATATTTAAAATATGTTGGTTCTAAAACAGTATCATCGTCTAAAAAACAGATGATTTGGGATGAAGAATCTACTTTACTTATTCCAAAATTACGTTGCTTTGTAAGTCCACGGTTTTCTTTATCTACTTTAAAATATTGCAGATTTTTAAATGTCTTTTTATTTAAAGCTTCTTCTGTTTTAGAATCTGTTGAGCCATCAATAATTAAAATTTTGTCTGGATACAGTGTTTGTAAATCTACAGACTTTAATAGCGTAACCAATGGTTGCGCACGCATATAAGT
Organism: Lacinutrix chionoecetis; assembly: GCF_053604665.1. Classification (NCBI taxonomy): domain Bacteria; kingdom Pseudomonadati; phylum Bacteroidota; class Flavobacteriia; order Flavobacteriales; family Flavobacteriaceae; genus Lacinutrix; species Lacinutrix chionoecetis. The sequence goes on along the minus strand of NZ_JBSHNQ010000083.1, from coordinate 78,371 downwards.
ACATATTATTAATGTAAAAGACTTATACATGTTTTTGTGTTTTGTCCATAAACTTATTATGAATTGAGATAAAATACTGGTCGCGTTTTAACTTTGTTTCCCACAGTTTTCGATTGCTTTTTTGAAGATCTAAAAATGTAGCTTCCGTTTTAGCATCATGAAATTTCACAATTATTTCAGGCATGTTTTTAGCTTCCTTTTCTTCGATAATTATACAGTGCTCTTTCCAATCTATTTCATCTTCTAATGGTAATTTACAATCCGTATTTAAAAGCACAGGAATGCGTCCCATAGCTAAGGTTTCATAAAAACGAACCGAGAAATTACCAACGCCTCTGCTACAAAACGTGTAGCCATTATTAAACATATTAGTATAAAATTCTTGTGTTGTTTTCTCTTTACTTTTCTCAGTCTCACTGCCTGCTCTATAATTATTCCTTAAAATAAAATGAGTTTGCAATTTTTGGCTTTTATTCAACAAGTTTAAATACGCAGCTCGTTTAATACTTGACGGATAAAATTTTTGTTTATCAGCTAACACTTTACTCAAGCTTCTTTTAACATTTAGTTTAAAATGATTAACACCTTCCTTTACGTATTTAACCACTCCAGATTGTGCATGGCCAACAAAGCCAATTGTTGGTTTAGTTTCTTTTTCAACTAATGCAAAATCTCGTTTTAAAATAATATAAGGATCATTAATAAAGGATGGCATGATAAAACTACTCTGGTCTAATGTACTGCTAAAACCACCTAATCTAAAGGTATAACTGTTTTGAATATAATTGGTAAAACCAAAATCCCCAGCGGTGTAAATCCAGATTAATTTCTTGTTTGCTTTTGCTTGTTTCAATAGGTTTTTAAAGGCTATTTTATGTTTTAAAAACGAACTGTAATCTATAGGAAAAACGACTATATCACAGGCTTCAACTGTAGGTGTAATTTCAAAATAACTACTTAATGTTTTAGATTTTAAAAAATGAAGGTCGAACAACAACGGAAACACTTCTCTACGATGTGTTTCATTTAAAAATTGCTGATCTGTAAAAATTTTAAGCATTTTTGTTTTGCTTTAATTTATTGCTCCAAAGTACACTTTGTTGCCACTGTTGGGCAAATTTTTTCTTAAACTTTATGGGTTTTTTATAACCAAATGCTTTGAACTGTTTTAAAAACAGTAATAATTTATAACCTTCAAGTTGTTGTTTTGTATAGTATGTTTGATAAAGTAGTTGTATTGTTGGTGATGGTTTTGGCTGGATGGCCTCATCATGCCATGGTTGCTTTATTTTTATTCTGTAACCACCAATAGGTGCTTTAAGGTGTAAAATTTTAAGATCTGCTAAATAAATAACATCTTCACCAATCCATCTTAATTGCATGCCAAATTCTGTATCTTCACCGTAATTAAACTCAAAATTAGTATTAAATGAAACGTTTTTTAACAAGCTACTTTTTAAAATACTATTTCCAGCTCCAAAAATAGAGGTTTGAGCTGTATTTAAATAGGTTTGCTTTTCATGTTTTTGTAAGTAGACTGTTGTTGCAACATTAACACCAAGAGCTTCTATTCTATCAAAAATATTCTCTATAAGAGTTTCATTAAATCGGTTATCATCATCTCCTAAAAACGTCCATTCACTTTCTACTTTTGCCAAAGCCATATTTCTTGCATTACAAACACCTGGTTGGTGTGTAAATTCGTGCTTTACATTAAATGGCCAGGATTCATTCTCTAAATAGTGTAATTCTGAAACAGAATCAGGTTGTGGGTTTTGTTCCACTATAATTACGTTTTTGGGTAAATGCGTTTGTTTTGCTAAATCTTTTAAAACATCGTATAAGTACTTTTTTCTTCCTATTGTTGGAATAATTACGTCTATAGATTTATCGCCTATTTGTTTTTTTGAAGATTTAATTTCGATGGTGCCTAAACTAAAATCTGAATGCAACTGTTTATAAAAAAAACTTTTTATAATACTTAAAACAGACGACTTACCCTGATAAATAGCATAACACCACGCCAGAAAAATTACCCAAACCCATTTATAGTGCTGCTTTACAAATTTAAAAAGTTCTTGTTTGGTAGCCTTGGGCGTTTTAATATTTATGCCCTTGTTATTTGTAAGCAATCGTGGCTCTGAGTAACAAAATAACCCTTCTACCATTGCTCGCTTGGCTAATGACAATAAAAAATAATCGAAATTAGCTTTGTAATTTAAATGCGGCTCTATGACGTTGAGTACATTGGCGTAAATTCCTCCAACCAAACTGCTCATTAACCAAGTTGGAAATGTAACGTTTTTATTAACTTTTAAATAGAAAGAACGTTCTACACAACCAATTTCTTTGGGTAAATAGTCTGTATCTGTTGGATTAAAACTAGCAAGTATACGTTGGTGATGAAAAATTTTAGAAAACTCCTTTACATTTAAGTTGTCTATAAGTTCAACATGACACCAGACAATTAATTCTTCTGGATGTTTTAATGCAATTTTTTGTATGGTTTTGGTTATCGACAAGTTAACTGGAAATGCATTTGCAGGCTGAAGCACTTCATCTAAAATTGAAGTTACCGTTGTTCCATTATGTAGCAAAATAAACATTAATCTGTTATTGTTTTAAATGGCTTATTACCAACTATAGCTGCATATTTACTGAAGCTGCTATGATACATTTTTCCAATTTTAAGAAAATAAACTTTTTCACTTTCAGAAATCATAAAGAAATCTAACATGGTTTTTAAATGCCCATCTAAAGACGCATCTTTATCGAAGTTATCCATATGAAACGGATTACCTTTTACCAAATGTATGTTCTCCTTACTCTTAATCGTGTTTAAAAATTGAATACTATCTGAAAACCCATAAACCTTATAAGGTGACTGATCTATAATTTCTTTTATTTTTTTTTGAAGCTGAAGTAATAAAGCCTTTTTTTCAGTATTTGAAAGCACTACTGATGTGGTATCTGCAAAATCGCCCATTAAGGTTGTAAAACGCGTATGGAAGGCAACATATTCCTCTGCTTCTACTTCTTTTAACTTCGTCTCTAAGCGTACAGATTTTTTAAAGAGCTCGTTAAAATTAGTTCGCCAAATAGCTTCTACTTTTTCTGAAGATTCCAAAGGATAAAGACTTTTTAAATAATCGATATTGGCATACACTATAAAGGTTTCTGCTTTAGATTTTTTAATTATTTCTAAAGGCTTAGCATCAAATTGATTAACTACATAAATTAATTTGGTCTTCGATGGATGATAGGTAACCTCTTCTCTCGCTATTCGCCAATCGGTTACATGAGGTTCTAAAAACGCGTCTAAAGTAAAAGGATCATCAAACTGAATAAAAAAATCATAGTCTAATTGTTTTGCAATCTCATAGAACGATACAATACCTTTTAATCTATCGACCAAGCCTCCATGAGGCAAAATTCCATTAAAACATATAATAATGCGTTTTTTATTAAATCTCGATTTAGTTATATGTTTGGAGTGAAAGCGTAACAATTTTAATTGCTTTGCTTTTTTGCCCACTGCTTTTTTTATGTTTTTTTTAAAACTCAACAAATTAAAAATTTGAAATAATTTCTTTATAGTAGGCGATGTTTTTGTCGGCTATCTTTTCAATATCAAAGGTTCGCTCTACTTTTTCTCTTGCAGCTTTACCAATAGTTTGGCATAGGTCTTTATTATTAAAAAGTGTTCTAATTTTTTCGGCATACAACGCTATATTTGATGGATGCACCAAATAGCCATTTACACCATCGTCTATTAACTCCTGTGCCCAACCAATACTTGTGTTTACCACAGGTTTTTGTAATGCCATAGATTCTATGGTAACCATGCCTAATGTTTCGGCAAAAGAAGGGAATGTGCAAACATGCGCTTTTTGTATTTGGGTTTTTACTTCTTGATATGGAATTTTGCCTAAATAAGAGACGCTTGGTTTTGCTGTTTCAGAAAATAAGCTTTCCATTAGTTTATAAGTTGAAGTGTTTCCTGTTTTAATATCTGGAGCATCGCCTCCAATAAGTATTAACTGTGCTTTTGGATTAGTCTCTATTACTTTATTAAAAATTTCAGCTAATTCTAAAACGCCCTTTTTTCTAATGATTGTTCCAATATAAAGGATGGTGTTTGCCTCAAATTTATCTGGTGTGTGGTTTACAAAATGTTCTAATTGCAAACCATTATGTATTGTTTTAATTTTCTTTTTGTCTAACCCAAAAATAATTTGGGTTTCTATTCCTGCATAAGTGGTTGGCGCAATATAAGCATCAGCACTTTTTAGTGCTTGTTTCTCAAACATGAAGTTTTTAAATTTTTGTTTCCTGTTTTCAAGTTTGCAAAAATAAGCATCAGTACCATGAAATCTAATAACTAATGGCACGCTAAATTTCATAAACGCTGTAATACCTGTCCAATCTGGCGCTTCAAGTAAATTTATATTCTTTTCCTTTACGACGTCATTTACATATTGTTGTATGTGTTTTCTGTATTTTAACCACGTTAAGAAAGCGTATGTTTTGTTTTTTATTAGATGAATATTTACACCTTGATCCTCAATTACATCTGCTTCATTTTGATGATATACAAATACAGTTACCTCAACACCTTTTTTAACTAAAGCAACTGCTAAATTTTTAATACTTGTTGCAATACCTGCAGAATGAATAACTTTGGGATGCGGATATTCTGATGTTATTAGACCAATGTGCATGTTGTTTATTTAATTTTTTCTAAACTTAACTCAATACATTTTGGTAAATTATTTACAAAGCCTCCAGATGGGTTTACGTTTAAATGTACCATTTTAAATGTAGTACTGCATTGTTTTATAAAATCTAAGACCAGGTGATGTTTTGTATCTAAATCATGAAACTCGAATACCATAGCACTAAAGATATGTTTATTGCTAATGATTTCGTCTAAAAGCTCGTACTCGCTACCTTCTATATCTAATTTTAAAAGTACATTTTTTTCAATGTTAAAAGTCTCTTTTAATAATTGTAATATTGATTGCTCCTTATTTAACCAAAGTTTTAGATGCTTACAACGGTCTGTTCTAATTAAATAATTAAATATAAAGGCGTTAAATATATAGCGTATTTTATCTTTCTTTCTAAAAAACAATCGTGCAAACCCTTTTAATAAAAGCTTAGGTCCAGAAATGGTAGGATCCACCATTAGAATTTTAACGTCTGGATTAAACCTGAATACATCGTACTCGAATTCTAAGTTTGATGAAATACCTCCACTAAATAAAACCTCGGCTTTTTTTAAAGTTGAAGGTTTTAAATAATAACCACCATCATCTAAACTACCAAATCTAAAAATCTCTGGATCGTTAACTAAGAAGTCCTGTTCTAATTTCTTATAATAATCAACTGATTTCTCTTTCATTTAATTATTATTTTAAAATAGAATCTATTGCTTTCCAAATATGCTGTGATGCCATTGTTGGTTCTTTACCAGCTACAATTTCGAACCATTTTAAACCTTCAGAAACATTAGATAATTTCTTGTCTAATATTTGCTTAACAAAGCCTTCTAACTCTTTCTTATCTGTACAAAACACGGCAGCTTCTTGGCTTGGCATGCTTCTAAAATGTACGTATTTATAATTTTGACCAATATCGCGAATGCCTTTTTTAAGTTGTGGTTGTTCGTAATTATAATAGATACATGGTTTTTTATGCGCTACAAAATCGAAAACAGTAGAAGAGCATACGTTGGTAACCATCTCACTATGTTCGCAAACATTATACAGTAATTTAAAATCTTCTTTCGCTGGTAATATTTGGTTCCATTGGTCGCCAACAGGTTTCCAGATAGGATCTATAACTTCTATAATATCTTTGTTGGCTTCAATGACTGCATCATATCTGTTAGTAAAATCTACAGGGCATTTACGGTAAATAATTGCTAAATTTTCGCCTTTCTTGTTTAAACTTCTTACGGCATTTGCCAAATCTTCTAAATAATACTGATCTAAAGGCGATGTAGTTTCATCGTCTCCAGAATAGCAAATGTATTTTTTGTTGACATCTAAATTATAGTCTTTAAAAAAATCGGCTCGAGATTGCCTCAGGCCCTCATTAAAATGAGGTTCAAACTGTGGTGTTCCTGTTACAATAACCTGATGTTCTTTTACAAAAGGATAATATTTAAGCACTTCGGCTTTCATTAAATCGCTCCACACAAAATAGTAATCGGTTTCCACCACTTGCATGGCTTTTGGCACATTATCCCAAGAATACACAAAGGCTACTGTTGGAATTCCTAAATCTTTTGCAGCTAATAGCGCACTTATAGATTGTGTTGACCTTTGTGTGGTGCAAAAAACTAAATCGGGTTTATGTTCTTGTAACTGTGCTTTGCAATAACTATATTTTGAAGTACTCCGCTCTAAAGCGTTAATTTTTTTACGCAGTTTAACAATGTCTTTTTCTGATGAATACAAGCCAATTAAACATTTTGTATACAGGTTTTTGAAGGTGTTTTTTATACTGTTGTAATTGAACGGAAATTTATATGTTGGATACACACTGTCTTTAAACTTATCTCTCGACACGTTTAATTCTGCACGCTTTCTCGCTCTTGTATATATTGGTAAGAGTTTATGGGCTGTGTGATCCTCAATTTTAACTTCTTTAAAACCTAAATTATCTTCTAATGAAAAAACGGTATTATTCCAATAGGTAATATCGAAACCCATTTGTTCACCAATGTTTTTAAAATTGGTAAAGGCAAAATTTCTTAAACCCACGCCATCTGGAAAAAAAACGAATACTTTTTTTTTCATGTAAAAAACTTATCCTTTTTGGTTTTTTAATTTATCGCGTTGTACTTGCTCAATTGGTAAAATATCCTGACTCTTAAATGCTAAAGCGTCATGCACCGCTCGCAAATCTCGAGAAAGCTTACGTAAACCCATAGGCTCTAAAGAAGCCGCATGATCTGTACCTTTCCAAGTTCTATCGATAGTATAATGTCTTTCAATAATATTTGCGCCTAAAGTATAAGCTGCAACGTCGACTGCAATACCTAAGTGATGTCCAGAAAAACCAATGTGTTTTACCTCATCTTTATACTTAGTGTGTAGTAAGTTGATATCTAATAAACATACGTCCTTAAAAGGCACAGGATAGCCAGACGTACAGTTGTATAGTACTAAATCTTTATTTCTGTTGTGTTTTTTAAACAGATTAACCAAATCGTCAATCTCGTCTTTGGTAGTCATTCCTGTTGAAATATGTAGCTCTCCTTTATAGTTTTCACATAACCACTCTAACATGGCAATATTATTATTACAAGCTGAAGGTATTTTAATAAATTCCGGATTTAAAGAGGCTATTTCTTTGGCAGAAGTCACATCCCAAACTGAAGTTGAGTACGTAATACCAATTTCTTCGCAGTAGTCTTTTAACTCTTGGTGTTGCTTGACGTCGAACTCTAAATATTCTCTATGTGCGCCATAGGTGTCGCCATAAGAATTGGCCGGATTTGGATGCGGATCGTTATATTGTTGTTCTGTCAATAGCTCTTTATTATTTCTTTTTTGAAACTTTACAGCATCTACATTACAGAAGATTTTAGCAACTTTAATCAGTTCTTTTGCGAGTTCCATTTCTCCTTTATGGTTACAACCTATTTCGGCAATAACGTATGGTTTTTTGTAGGTATTCATGTATTTAAAATCTTTTATTATAATTCATTATAAACTGGCAGGCTTCTCTAATTGCTCCTGCACCAGATGATTTAGAGAGTACAACATCGGCATGTTGTTTTACAATATCTGTAGCATTATTTGGTGCTAAAGACCAACCCACGCTACAAATATTTGTTAAATCGTTAACATCATCACCAATGTAGGCGAAATTATCAATCGATAAATTTTCTTCTTTTAAAATATGTTGTAACAAACTGTATTTGTCTTTTACACCTAAATAGACGTTTTCAATTTTTAGCTTTTGCATGCGTTTGGCAACTAATTCTGAGTTTTCAGACGTCATTACTAAAACCTTAACGTTAAACTGACGTAAGATTTCTAATCCCATACCATCTCGCATATCAAAGTTTTTGGTTAGCTCTCCATCTTTAGTGTATGTTATGGTACCATCTGTAAATACACCATCTACATCTAAAACCACGTGTGTAATTTCTGCAGCTTGTTTAGCTCTTTTTTGACGTTCTATAAGTAATTGTTCCACAGCAATCCAATCGGTTTCTGTATCTATTTCTAATAGCGAATCTTCAGGCATTTTAACAACGACTGTTTTCTCCCCTATTCTATTTTTATGTTTTTTAAGAGCTTCTTTTGTAGTGGTATAAACGGCTCCGTTTTCTATTAATAAGCCTTCAAAATCCTGACGTCTTGGTCGTTGATGTGGATTGTAATTTAAAGCCTCTCCGTTTTCGTTCCATAAAAAACGATGAGTTTTTACAACTGTTATAGCCGAATCGTTTTCGCTTTCAACAGCTTTTAAACAAGCGTTAATATCATTCCTTTTTGTAAAAGGTGAGGTGGCTTGCAACAGACAGAATACATCAAAATTGTAATTAATCGCTTCGCAATATTCTAACATACCAAATTCGGTAGATGCAATATCGCTTGCACTTTCATCACTTCTAAGGTGAGCTGCTATCTTAGTTGTCCATTGGTATTCTTTACCAATAAAATCGATTATATCTTGATCGTCTGTAAAGATTATAATTTCATCTAATTCTGAAAAAATAGCTTCTCCTAAAACCCAAGTAAATAAAGGTCTTCCAACCATTTTACGTTTGTTTTTATTAAGAATGCCTTTTGAGCCTTTACGAAGAGGAATAAATCCGATTTTTTTCATTGAATAGGTAAGGTTACTTATTGATTAACAACTGCTAAAATACATTTTTTAGCGATGAAATAGCAAAAAAATAGGATAAATGGTAAAATTTTTGATTTTTTTAGTTATTGCTTAAGTACCAATTGTATAGTTTTTGGATACCAGTATTTAAGGATGTGGTGTGTTTCCAACCTAGAGCGTTAATTTTAGAAGGGTCTGTAAGCTTTTTCAAGGTTCCATCTGGCTTTGTGTCGTCGAAAATAAAATCCCCTTTAAAACCTACGATATCCTTAATAAGTAATGCTAAGTTCTTTATAGAAATATCTTCACCTGTACCAATATTAAGATGGGTATTTCTTATTTCATTAGCAGTTAAAATACAGTCTTTAAAATCTATAGTCTCCATAACAAACACACAAGCTTCAGCCATATCTTCAGAATATAAAAATTCGCGCATAGGCTTTCCACTTCCCCAAATACCAACCGAGGATTTTGTAATATTATGTTCGCTTAGAAGAGCTTCAGCTTCAGTTTTATTTGAGACTTTTAAATCTTTAATTATTTCAGTTAAGTTATCTTCAGCATATAATTTTGCCAAATGAATTTTACGCAACAATGCTGGCAATACATGAGATTTTTTTAAATCGAAATTATCCTTTGGTCCATACAGATTGGTTGGCATGACGGATAAAAAATTGGTGTTATACTGTAAATTATAGCTTTCACACATTTTAATTCCAGCGATTTTAGCGATAGCATAAGGTTCGTTGGTATATTCTAACACATCTGTAAGTAAAAAATCTTCTTTTATGGGTTGCGGACATGCTTTTGGATAAATACAAGTGCTCCCTAAAAACAATAATTTCTTAACGTTGTGAACGTAACTTAAATGAATAACGTGATTTTGAATCATAAGATTCTCGTAGATAAAATCTGCTCTACGTGTGGTGTTATCTAAAATTCCACCAACTGTTGCTGCTGCCAAGAAAACATACTCTGGTTTTTCTGTCTTAAAAAACCCATCGACTTCGTCGTAATTAAGTAAATTAACTTCTTGACGTGTTTTGGTTATAATATTTTGATACCCTTTTATTTTTAACGTCTTAAAAATAGCGCTTCCTACTAACCCATTATGTCCTGCAACGAAAATTTTAGAATCTAATTGCATGGCTTAATGGACGTTATTATTATATTTTACAACAAACTCTAAATCGTGTTGCATCATAATTTTTACTAATTCTGGAAAAGATGTTTTATTTGGATTCCATCCTAAATTAGTTTTCGCTTTTGTTGGATCGCCAAGCAGAGTTTCTACTTCCGCTAAGCGATAGTAATTAGGGTCGATTTCTATTAATGTTTTTCCTGTTTTAGCACAGATACCTTTTTCATTTTCATTTTTACCTTCCCACTTTAATTTAATATTTGCTTCGGCAAAAGCCAACTCGCAAAACTCTCTCACCGTGTGCTGTTCTCCGGTACCTATTACATAATCTTCTGGTTTTTCTTGCTGTAACATTAACCACATACATTCTACATAGTCTTTGGCGTAGCCCCAATCGCGCTTGGCATTAAGATTCCCCAAATACAATTTATCTTGAATACCATGAGAAATTCTTGCTGCTGCCAATGTTATTTTACGGGTTACAAAAGTTTCACCTCGTCTTTCGGATTCATGATTAAACAGAATACCATTAACAGCATACATGCCATACGATTCGCGATAATTTTTGGTAATCCAAAAGGCATATAATTTTGCTACACCATAAGGTGAGCGTGGGTAAAATGATGTTGTTTCGGTTTGTGGTGTTTCTTGCACTTTACCATACAACTCTGAAGTTGATGCCTGATAAATTCTGGTTTTATTAGTTAAATTACAAATACGAATAGCTTCCAGTAATTTTAAAGTTCCAATACCATCTGTTTCTGCCGTGTATTCTGGCATATCGAAAGAAACTTTAACATGTGATTGTGCTGCTAAATTGTATATTTCATCTGGCTGAATTTCCTGCACTAAACGGATAAGATTCGTAGCATCTGTCATGTCGCCATAATGCAGCTTTATGTCTTGTTTTTTATGTAAATCCTTTAAGACTGTCTCAATATACAAATGTTCAATTCTCCCTGTATTAAAGGTAGAACTACGCCTTATAATACCATGAACTTTATAGCCTTTTTCTAATAAAAGCTCTGCAAGGTAAGACCCGTCTTGTCCGTTAATTCCTGTTATTAAGGCTGTTTTCATTCGGTTGTGTTTTCTCTGTTAGCATTTACAAAAGTACTTATTTCTGAAGTAAATATTTGAGCACCATTTTTTAATAAATGCGCATTATCATAAAAATAATCGGGATTCCGATAGATATCCTTAGACACATCATACATAAACACTTTCTCATTTGGCTTAATTAAATCTTTAAATCGATTATAAAAGTCATAATTGAAAGTATTAAAACTTGGAGAAAACACGTAGATTAACTCAATGTTATTTTGTTTACACAAGTCTTGAATATTTTTAAAAGATTTTATTTTACTTGATACTTCAATTTCTTTGGAATAAGGTTTTACCTCTTTGTTATATTTTAAATTTACTACCTTCTTTTTAATTATAGGCATAGTCCCAAAACTGTCTAAAGGGTTTTCGCTGGGTTGCGTATTTTTTTTAAACCTAAAATGACTTTTGTTTAAACGCGATAAACAAAATAAATAAGACAGCTTACTGTTAACATTTTGATTAACAAGTGTTGTATTTATATAATTATATTTAGTAAGTGGTTGTAACACATCTGAGCGAAACCTTATAGATGTATCTTTAGAAAATTCTGTGGGATTATCTATAGCTAAAATTAACTTTTTTGGCGGACTATTGTAGGCTAATAATGTTTTTAAAATAAATTCGTGAAAGTTAATATTGGAGCCTTGATAAGATAAATTATAAGAGGATAAACCTGTTTCTTTTTCTATTTGGCCAGCTAAAATATTACCTGCTCCTCTTGAAGACCCTAATACAATTAAATCTTTGTTAATCTCTCCATGAAGTAATGATTCTAATCGCTTATCATATTGTCTTTCTGGAGTAGAATTTATTAGTAAACATGCTGTTTTTTCTGTTATAAAAAACAATAAGCTAAAAACAGTTATGTTGATAAAAAATTTCTTCATTTTAGAACTGGAAATAAATAAATTCCTGCTGTGTTTCGCTACTAAACACAAAAATAAATGCTATAATAACCATATAAAAAGCCCACCTAAGCGTTCTTGGTTTTTTTAATAAAATCATTTCAATTGCATATTGCTGACGCCTCCCAATCCATTCAATAACAATGAAAACAATTATTAAAGCAATAAGATTTGATGGTCTAATAGTTGGAATTGACAATAAGCTTGTATTAAAAATGCCTTTTAAATAATTGAATGCGTGTGTTACGTTTTCTGCTCTAAAAAATACCCAAGCCAAAACGGTTAAACCAAAAGTTAATAACATTTGCACTGTCTCTTTTATATTGGGTAACTGCCTGTCTTGTGCAACGACATTTAAATTACTTCTATTACGTTTTGCTAATAATAATGGCAGAAAATAAAGCGCGTTTAAAAACCCCCAAACGATAAAAGTCCAATTGGCACCATGCCAAAAACCACTAACGATAAAAATTATAAAGGTATTTCTTACTTTCATCCAAGTTCCTCCTCTGCTTCCTCCTAAAGGAATGTATAAATAATCCCTAAACCAAGTAGAGAGTGAAATGTGCCAACGTCTCCAAAATTCGGCAATATCCCGAGAAAAATACGGAAAGGCGAAATTTTGTTTTAAGTTAAACCCAAATAATCTTGACGTTCCAATAGCAATATCTGAATAACCCGAAAAATCACCATAAATTTGAAATGTAAAAAATAATGCACCAATAAGTAATGTACTTCCAGAATAGTCTGCCGAATTGTTAAATATCTGGTTTGCATACTCTGCGCAAGTGTCTGCGATAACAACTTTCTTAAAGAAGCCCCAAAGTATTTGACGGCATCCGTCTACTGCTTTAGAGTAATGAAACTGTCTTTTTTTATAAAACTGTGGTAATAAATTAGTGGCACGTTCTATTGGCCCTGCTACTAATTGCGGAAAAAAACTAACAAATGCTAAAAAAGAAACAAGCTTATTGGTTGGCTTTAATTTCCCTCTATAAACGTCTATGGTATAGCTTAAGGTTTGAAACGTATAGAAACTAATACCTACAGGAAGTATAATATTTAAAGTGTTAGGTTGTATTTTATTACCAAAAAAAGAAAACGCTTCTACAAAATTATCAACAAAGAAATTATAGTATTTAAAGAACCCTAAAAACCCCAAGTTTACTACTATACTTGCCCAAAGCAATAATTTTCTTTTAGACTGCTTATTCTCCTTATTTAATTGTAATCCTACAGTATAATCTACTAATGAGCTAAACACTATTAAAGAAAGAAAGCGCCAATCCCACCAGCCATAAAAAACATAACTGGCAACAACTAATAAAAGGTTTTGACGTTTTAAAACCTTATTGAATATAAACCAATACAGTATAAAAACTATGGGTAAAAAAACAGCAAAATCTAAAGAGTTAAATAGCATTTACTAATATCTTGATTTAAATATTCTTTATTTATTTAATAACATTTTATTAATCCCAATAGTTAACTCACCCGATTTAAAACAATCAAAGTTATAATTATGAAGAATAGTGTTGATTTCATCTCTGCAATTAAATTCGTCATGAATTTCTATTGCAATACATTTTGTTTTACTTAAAAAAGATACATCTGTCTGTTCTGCTGTAAAAACTTCTTTTTCGGCACCTTCAATATCAATTTTTAAAATATCTATAGTTTCCCATTTATGGTCTTTTAAAAGACTTGAGATTGTAACAGCAAGTAATCCCTCACTCTCACTCTCTTCTACTCGAACAGACCATTCTTTTTTATCTCTAAAATCTTTAATTAATTTTAAATAGGTGTTTTTACTCCAAAGACCAGCTTTTAGTGCATTAGCATTTACTAAGTTGGTTTCTAAATTATATTGTAATATTTTAAAATTTTCATCGTCTGGTTCTATTGCTATTATTTCTGAATTTTTTAATTTACTATAAAAATACAATGAGGTTAACCCTATATTGGAGCCTGCATCTATTATGGTTTGAGGTTTGTTTTTAAACACTGAAGCATATTTATTTAAAACAACATCATATTCTTTTTCTTCGAAAACCTGCCCAAAAACACTTATATCACTTGAAGGACGTTTTCGTAATTTAAAAATCAGACTATTTATTTGAGTGTAATAATGCCTTTTATCTTCGTTTATTTGCTTACCATCAACTTCGATTAATTTTAAAAAATATTCTTTTAATCCATACCATTCTGGCGAGTTTGGAATTTTAAAGAATCTTTTAAAATGAAACAAAATAATTTTGAATCTATTCTTAAAAATGAGTCTGTTGATATTTTTATAAATTCCCTTATTCATGAATTGTATTAGCTATATTTAAGTGGCTTTAATTGGCTTTTTAATTTTAATGTTTCACTCGTTACTGGCTTTCGATATTTCAATATTTTTGGCAATTCGAAAAGTGTTATAAACAACACTTTTACAAAAGCTTTAAAGTAGTAAAAGTCTTTGAGTGCATATTTTTTAAAGTTATGAGCAAAAGTTTTAATAACTTTTAAAGCAGGCTTTGGATAATACACTAAAAAATACCTAACAGTATTTTTTAACTGTCTTTCAAATCTAAAATAATTACGTCCCATCGTTTTACGTTTTTCTGCATCTACGCGATGGTTTACTTTAATAGATGGTTGGTATAAAATTGCATATCCCAAATCTAAAACTTCTAATGCTAACGCTGGTTCTTCACCATAAATATCTATCCAAACAGGAAATCCGTTCGTTCTATTATAAACTTCTTTTTTTATGGCAAAACCGCACCCAACAAAATCATTTGTGATATAGGATTCTAATTCTTTAGAATATTCTAAAGCCTCTTTATCCGATTGAAACAAACCTCTTACTTCTTGAAAAGCAATGATTCCTAACTTTTTATTTGCATTAAACGTATTTTCAACCTCCTTAATGAAATTTTCGCTTAAAGGATGTGCATCGTCATCTAAGCCAATAAAAATAGCGCCTTTTGCTTTTTTATATAATGCATTTCTCGCTGGTGAAGCACTAATACTTCGTTTAGAAATTGACCATTTAACCCAATTAAATTCTTTAATAACAGACTCGGTTTTTTCGCATCCATCTATAAATACCAAAACCTCGTGTATTGAGCAATCTATAAGTTTTTTTAACTTATTTAAAGTAAGAACTAAGTCTTCTGGTCGATTTTTAGTAACTATTAAAAATGAAATCTGCATTTAAACTTCCTTATTGTATACGAATTGGTAAAGTGCTTCTATTTTTGGTTGCAATGTAGTACGTTTATAGTGTTTTTGCATAAATTTTAAATTAAAATCTTGAGCAAATGCTCTAAGTGACTCATCTTTTAATGCCTTTGTAATGTGAGAAGCTATTTCTTTTGCATCTAAAGGATTACTAATTAAAAGTCCGTTTTTATTATGAGTAATTACTTCTTCTGTAACATTTCCTGGGTTAGATTGTATAGGAAACGCTCCCATAGACATAGCTTCTAACAAAGCATTTGGCATACCGTCTGATATGCTATTAGCAACATGAATGGAAGATTCTCCCATTAATTCAAGTAGTTTTTTATTTTGAATAAAAGTAAATCTTGAATAAATAGTTATTGGAAGCGCCGAAAGAATTTTTGATGTCTTGATTTGATGTTCGATGCAATTGTCTGCACTATAAACAACTATGTTTTTATTAACTAGCAACTCTTTTTCAACAAGCTCTAAGGCATTTAAAACTAAAGACGCTTTACCTACACCATCATCATAGCCCTTAATTAATATAGTATTTCTTTTTGGTGCTGGTTTAATTTTAGAGTTATCTATACTTAAGCCTCCATTTCCGGGAAAAACACCTAAAAACTTATTTTTATAACCGTTTTTTACAGCGATGTTATGATCGCGAATACAATCTGTAATTAAATAATTTGCACGATTATAGAAGCGTTTTAAACTATCTTCCTTAATGCCTAATTGTTTATAATAGTACACATCACTACCCCAAGAAGAATAAATTAACGGAATCTTATTTTGCAACATAACTGGCAAAATGGGCAATCCAGACAATTGCATTTCAAAACAATGAACAATGTCTGGTTTAACATCCTCCATTAGAGTTTGAAAGGTCTCCAACGTACTATTTTCATTATATTTTTCAATGAAATTATAAATTCTTTTTTGCTTTTTCTTTAATCGTGTTCTAAACGGAAAGTCCCATTTTAATTTCCATCCTTTTATTTGAGTAACCCAATTTATTTTTTCAGACTTTGGCCCTCCATCTGTTACATCGAACCAATAGACTTGGTATCCAGAATCCTTCAGCTGGTTTACCCATTGAAAGAAATGATGATTTGGTATGGCGACCATTAATATTTTCATTACAATTTAAATAAGGATTTAAATTTTGTATCCCCTTTTTTAACGATTTTAAATACAGTGTAGAAAAAACGAATACGTAAAAATTTAATTTTTAAAATAAAACTATAACATAATCTTTCATCTTTAACAAAGTCTATACATTTATTTGCTGCTTTAAAATTACGCTCTGCTAATGCCTGCCTAAAAAAGCCAAGTGTCATTTTTAATATTGCTAATTTAATGGTATTAGTTTTAGATAAACTTAAAACTGTACTTTTTGCTTTAAAGTAAGAATCTAAGCCGTAGTCAACATTGGAATAAAAGCTATTTGTTGAAGATAAAGCTCCTACACGATAAAAAATTAAATCTTGATTTACAACTGCTATTTTTTTAGGTTTAAAAAGCGCTCTTGCATATAATTCATGATCTTCGAGAATGTGCATGTCTTCCCTTATAGGCATATAAGGTTTTATTGAAGATTTATTCCATAGTGGTGCAACCATCATCATAGGAAAATTACCTATAACAAAAGCTTCGAAGCTATTTTCTGGAATTGAGAAAGCTGCAGTAGACTCATACGCATTGACACCTTTAAACGATCCAGAGAACGACTTAAGTCTACACACCACCAAATCATTATTATTTATTGCTTCCGTTTTTAGTTTTAAATGCTCTGGATGCATAATATCATCACTATCGAAAAATTGAATGTGATTTCCTCTTGCTTTTGTAAACGCATAATTTCTACAGGCACTTGGACCTTTAGTAATTGTTTTTGGTCTTAGTAGTAGTTGAAAACGGTTATCATCTTTTATAATGGCTTTAGTGACATTTACTGTATTATCTGTACTACCATCATCCACGATAATACATTCCCATTCGGTATAGGTTTGATTTTTAATAGACTGAAGTGTTTCAGCTATTAAATGCTCGCGATTATATATAGGAATTATTATGGATACCATTATCTAAAAACTATTGTTTTAAGTATATAGAATTGTGATTTTAATCCGTCTGTAATTGTTATTTGAGGGCTTGCATATACGTAATGTAGTTTGTTGTTATGTTTTAAAACATCCTTAAAGCGTTTAAAAAAACTTTTTTCAAAACGTAAACCAGCATAAAATGCCCACAAGGTTTTTTTTGCAATCGTTTTATTAAAAACAGCATCGACGGCAATTGTTCCTTCCTTTGCTAATTTTAAGCACTGATAGCGATAATAGAAAACATCGTATAACTTTTGCTTGGTTAATTTGGTTTTAGAGCTAATTTGGCTTTCATGCTCATCTCCACTTCTTATAGTTGCTAAAACTTTATCTATTATTTTGACGTTTAATGTTTTGATAGCCAACATACGTATATGAAACTCGTTATCCTGATAGCGCATAATGTGCTCGTCAAAAAGTTTTTTTCCTTCTAAAAACCTTTTTCGCCACATAAACCCACAAGTTTGGATTTCTATGTTTTCCATGGCGTAGTTATAAAATAAATTCTTTCCGTTATTGTATTCAAATTTACTGTCTCTAAAATTGGTCAGTGCATAGTTTGCATAGTTGTTTCTATGTATTACAGCATCTGTATTTTTCTCAAAGGCTTTCAATTTTTCTTCTAAAAAAGTAGGTTTCATTATATCGTCACTATCAAACCAGTTAATGTATTCTCCTTTTGCTATGGTAAAACCATAATTTCTACAACTGTTTGCTCCTTTAACAAGATGGTTTGGTCGCTTAATACATTGAAAATTTTTATTCTTATTAGAATATTCTTTAATTGTGTTCTTTGTATTATCTGTACTGCCATCGTCTATGATTAGGCATTCCCAATTAGAGTGAGTTTGCTTTAAAATAGAATCTAAAGTCGACTTAATAATTGTCTCGCGATTAAAGACAGGAATTATAATACTAATTAACGAATGAGCCACTTAAACAGATGTTATATACTTGTATGCACTTGTAGCTATTACAAGTACTGTTTTGTTTCCTTTAAATTCTTTAGTATAAAATTTAATATTCTTATTCTCTAAAACCTTAAGTAAATCTTCTGCTGTTTCTTTTTCAGCCTCTCTTTCGTAATCATCGAACAGAATTATAAATTGGTCTTCTTCTTTAAAATTTTTAGCAAGCGTTACACAATCGTATCTTGAAAAACGGTCACTCCCTAAAGGACCATCTATTAAATAAAGATTGAAAGTCGTCTTTAAACTATTAATATCACTATAACTCTTATACTTGTGTCCTTGGTTTTCTTCTTCAATTAAATTTAAAATTTTTATTTCTGACTGTGCAGAAAGTTTAAAGCTACTTGAAAATAGATTTTTCCACTCTGCGTTATGCTCAATAATAATATGTTTGGTGTCTTGCGCATAGTTATCGATAAATGTTGAAATAAATTTTGTAGACTCTCCTAAACCTAACTCTAAAATACTTTTTGGTTTAAAATCTGTTAAAATTCTATTTAGCAAATAAAAAAAAGCATAGTTGCCTGCCCACCTTCCAATGTTTAATGGTAATTTCTCTATTGCTGCTTTACCTCGAATACTATCGTGATAAATATGTGCCCACTCTATTTCTTTTAACTGTAAATAAGATAGTCTTTGCAATTTTACTTGCTCTTTAATGACTCTAAGTATTTTATTAACCATTACTTTTTGCTTTATGGAAAAAAATCGATTTAATAAATAATTTGAAAAATTTTTTATTAGATAGTCGATAGTTTGATATTAAAATAATATGTAAATATTGAAAAACCATTAACGGATTATAGCGTTTAGAGCCAATAAAATATTGCCTAAGACTCTCTTCTTCAAAGTCAAGCAAAACGCTTATTAAATCTTTTTTTTTAAAACTTGCCTTAACATTTGATGCTATTGCTTTTTTTTTGATACCTATTAATAATAAAAGTTCCTTAAATTTAAGTCTCTCGGTATATGAAAATTGTTTAATATAGGCTTCCTTTTCTTTCTCTGTATATTCAAAATTTAAACTACAGAGCATATTAAATCTGGATTTACTTGCGCTTTTACGTTGTATCTCCTTCTTTGTGGTAGATACTTGGTTGTCATGAACACGGTATAAAAATAATACTTCTTGAATATTATATAGTTTTCCTAATTGAGATAACCTTACCCACAAATCATAATCTTCGGCTGGTTCATACTCTGTATTATAATTAATATTATTTTTATCTAAAGTTGATTTTCTAATTATTGCTGTTGGATGACCAATACAAGATTCTCGAAGCAAAGCTAATTTAATATCGTCATGTTCTTCTGGCGCACTTATAACCACATCTGAATCTAATATTTTAAAAATAGAACCACAAACTACAATATCGTGATTTTTTTCAAGCACTTCAATTTGCTTCTCGAAACGGTTTGGCAAACTAATATCATCACCATCCATTCTAGCAATGTATTTACCTTTTGCGATTGTTAAACCATAATTTAAACTCTTTGTATAACCAGAATTTTTGGGCTTTACAATTAATTTTATTCTATTATCATTAAAAGCTTTTATTTTTGATACTGTTTGGTCTGTACTACAATCATCTATAATAATGCACTCGAAATTTGAATACGACTGATTTAAAATACTTTGTACAGCATCTTTTATATAATCTTCGCAGTTATAAGTTGGTATTAAAACAGATATTAGTGGTTGATTAGCCATTTTTAAGTTACGTGTACAATTGTTTTATAGATTTAAAATAGAGTCTCTTTCCTTTATTATTCTCTAAATATTTCTTACCATAGAATAAAAAAATTAATAGAATTTGTTGTGCACGCGAAAGGTTAATATATTTTCGGGATGCTTTAAGCACTTCTTTAAGTTGAGAAAAAGTAACTTTTTTAACGGTGTAAAGACTAATATACATATACACGCGTTCCTGAAATTCTTTTTGGTAAACCACAAAAACATCACTAGTAACCAGCTCATTAATTGATTTTAAAAACTCCGGAATAGATTGAAAAACATCATAATTAAACTGATTATTACGCTTGTTTTGCGCACTAACAAATCTATAATAACAATCGATTTGTTGCGACATCATAAATTTTGGTTGACAGGCAATTAATACTTTTATATTAAATTCTACATCTTGAAAACGTTTTAATTTTTCATTAAACAATATTTTACCTTTAATTAAAGAGGACTTAAATAAAGTGCGTTGTAAGTTCCACGGTAATTTTTTATTTTTTAAAAATGCCTTTAAAGCTTGGTCCCAATCGGTCACAAAATAAAGATCTTTATCTTGCATTTTTTCTTGTCCATAAATTAATGCCATGCTAAAAACGACGAAATCAAAATCATTAGTTTTGATAGCGTTTATTCTACCCTCTAAACATTCTGGTTTCATTAAATCGTCACTATCGAAAAATTGCAAATATTTACCTTTACTTAAAGACACTCCGTAATTTCTACAAGCGTTTGCTCCCTTTTCGCTTGATTTTGGTCTCTTGTGTAAGGTAATTTTATCGTTGGTTTGTATAAAGGTTTCTAAGGCTTGAAAATCTTCTTTATCAGATCCGTCATCAATTACTATACATTCCCAATCTTTATATGTTTGGGCTTGAACACTCTTTAAGGTTTCAATTGCCAATTGAACCTTATTAAAAGTGGGTATAATTACCGAAACAAGAGACGAGTCCATTATTCTAATTCTTTTTTAAAGAATGATTTATTCTCTATAAATTCTTGGTCACTCCAGTTCCACCATCTTGTATTTAACAATTCCTTTATGCGTTCTTCACTAAATCTATATCCTATAATTTTTGCTGGACTACCAGCAACAATAGCATATGGAGGCACATCTTTAGTAACAACCGAATTTGCAGCAACCACTGCTCCATTACTAATTGTTACACCTCCTAATATAACACAATGTGCTGCTATCCATACATCGTTTTCAACTATAATATTACCTTTTGATACTCTCTCATTTTCCCATGATTCATTAAAAACATGTTGTCCAATAAAGTAAGTTGTGGCTTTTTTATGATTATGATTGTAAGTTTGAAAAGAAACATTTCTAGCAATAGAACAAAAGCGACCAATTGATATGGTTTGATCTATTGTATTAAAGTCAATATTTGGCCCCCAAAGAGTTGTATACTTTCCAATATTTATTTCGCCAGATAAATGACAACGGTAAAACTTACAATTACTGCTTATATTTATTTTGCCTTGTATTACTGAATGTTGAATCGAGCATTTACGATCAATAGTAATTGGCCCATTTAATTGAGAAAAGAAAATTTTTGT
The DNA here is from genome assembly GCF_053604665.1 of Lacinutrix chionoecetis. Taxonomy (NCBI): domain Bacteria; kingdom Pseudomonadati; phylum Bacteroidota; class Flavobacteriia; order Flavobacteriales; family Flavobacteriaceae; genus Lacinutrix; species Lacinutrix chionoecetis. The sequence continues at coordinate 56,775 of NZ_JBSHNQ010000083.1, read as the reverse complement.
TTCATTATTGATCTCAACCTCTTTTCCAATTACAGAACCTTGTATATGTGTCTTTTTGGCTATTTTATTACTACTTATTGAGTTATAGTCATCAAGCATTAATTTCAATTTCCCTAGTATTTTAGACTTTATTCCCATTCTGGCAAATTACTTATTAGTGTATTTAATTGAAAGCTTAAATCATTAGATTTGTAGTCAATAAATTTAGCATTACCTTTTTCTATTAAATGCGGATAATATTTTAGTCCCATTTCATTTAGTAAAACGGTCTTTTTATTAAAATAATTAGCTTCTAATGCTGTTCCAGACGAATGTGTTACATGAAGGCAGCAATTTAATAATAATTGAGGAAGCGCATCATGAGTCGCGTTTTCCAGGTTGACTAAATGCAAAACATTATTCGCTTTTAGAGTATTTTTTATTTTATCTATATCTTGTATTTGTCTTGGATGGACTCTAATGAACCATTTTCTACTACACGCTTTAATAGCTTTTATAATTGTTGGTGTAAATAGCACCTCATAAGGTATTGGTATGGGTTGTAAACTATAGAGCACAAAATCTTTATAACCATAATCATTCTCTTTTTCTTTCCAATAATTAATCCATGGATTTCCGGTATTCACCACAGTATACAGGCTGTTTTTTTCGGTCCATTGCTCAATTTCACGCTTACTAAACTCATCCCAGCACCAAAAGGTTCTTGGTAAAATATCATAACCTTTTAAAGGCACAACAGACCAGCTTCCGTAACTTAAGTGTAATTTGTTTTGAGGTCCATGTTGCATTTCTATTGTCTCAATATTTAATTGATTAGCTGCTGCTAATAGCGGATAAATATCTTCGGAATAATAACAAAGTATTATAATTTTTTTTGGCTTAATTTTTTTTAAAGCTTCAGAAAAAAATTCCTTTTTCGAAAAGAATATTTTACTACACCAACTTGTTAGTTTTGTAATGGTATGAGCATCTATGTATGCTCTAAATTTATCTTGAGTTTCTAAATAATTCAAAAACTCAGAATAGCCTTCAAATGAAAAGTTTAATTTTTTTTCTTTTCTTAAAATTTGAAAACCACTTAAAGCTTCTCTAAATTTAAAAACATTTTGCGAATTATATTGGTTGTCCAGAGTGGAAGCGTATTCAAAATATATAGATTCAGACTGCCAATTATTTTTTTCAATTAAAACATCAAAGTATCTATTAAATTTTTTACCACGATAGTCTACTCTGTGAGAATCTGAACCAACAAAGACCATCTCCTTTGTCTCTATTTTTCTTTTCCAAAAGTAGTAGGTTTTAATTCGTTTAATTTTTATAATCCCTTTACTTAAGGCTCGTTTTAACTGTTTAAATAAGGTTTTTTTTTCTTGATTATTGGATCTTGAAACCAGAGTTCCTGGAGGTGTAACTTCTATCGTTTTTATAAGATAAAAAAAAAGCTTTATTCTTAAATATGGCCATAAATGGATGCCGTTAGCTTTCCAATTATTTACAGGAAAATCACGTTCAATGTTTAAAATAAAGTCTCTTATGTAAGTTCTACTGTCTATCAATGATATTACTTTATTAAAGCTTCTTTATTTATTTCAATCTAAACTATTTGTATCGATGCTTCTTGTATAAAACCTTTGGGTCTGTTTAAAATTCCAGATTTCCAATAGTCTCCTTTTAGCACATGCATTGTAAACGCATCTTGCAAATAGTCTATTACTACATGTGGTGTATTAAAAGATGGCTTCTCGCTTAACATATAATTCATTGCATAATTTCCTTCTCTAAATTGTAATTTAGGTATTAATATTTCTATTCTCCCTTGTTCCTTAATCTCTGTAAATACTGTCCCTAACTCATCTGTAGCAATTGTGTTGACAATCTCATCATTTTCATTTTTAAATTGCAGTACAATAGTAAACTGTTTAGCAATGATATCTTTAAACTTTTTGTATTCAAATACAATTTTGTAGGCTTCTCCAGAGTGCAGTTCGCCTACTCTTACACCCTCATGGTTTTCTACAAAAATGTCCTGAATTTTCAATTTATGGTTCCCTTTTCTGTCCTTTCTTTCAATAATTGGTTGGGAAGATAATTTGTATGCATTATCAAGGTAATAATTTACTGAAGCGTTGCTGTCTCCTTCGAAGACTATTTTTCCTTGTTCTAAAACGATACCTCTCGTACAGAGACTTTTTACAGCGGCCATATTATGGCTAACAAAAAGTACTGTTCTTCCTTCACCTCGAGAAATATCCTGCATTTTACCTATAGCCTTTTTTTGAAATTCTACATCACCAACAGCCAACACCTCATCAATCACTAAAATTTCTGGTTCTAAAAATGCTGCTACAGCGAAGGCTAAACGTACGGTCATACCAGAACTATAACGTTTTACTGGTGTATCTATGTAGCGTTCGCAACCTGAAAAGTCAATTATTTCATCTATTTTTGATATGATTTCTTTTTTAGTCATACCCAGAATAGCACCATTTAAAAAAATGTTCTCCCGACCTGTCATTTCGCCATGAAAACCAGTACCAACTTCTAACAAAGAGGCTATACGTCCTCTGGTTTTTATTTCACCAGTAGTTGGTCCTGTAACTTTTGAAAGTATCTTTAAAAGTGTCGATTTTCCTGCTCCATTTTTACCAATAATACCTAAAACTTCTCCACGTTTTACTTCAAAATTAATATCCTTTAATGCCCAAACGTATTGCGATTCTCCTTTCGTGCTGCGATCGTTACTTTCGCCAACCTTTAAATAAGGGTCTTCTTTACCACGTATTCTGTACCACCACCTATTTAAATCGTGACTTATAGTTCCTGTACCAACTAAGCCTAAACGATATTGTTTAGAAATATTTTCGGCTTTTAAAATGATGTCCTGCTCTTTCATATTTAAACCGTATCGATGAAACTTTTTTCAGTTTTATTAAAAATCACTAAACCTATTAGTGTAATTAATATGGTAACAATTAATGTGAAGATGATACTTTTAATTGAAAAAGAACCTTGTGAAAAAAACAAATACCTAAATGTTTCAACAACATTTGACAGAGGGTTATTTTTAATTAAAGGGTTTATTATTGACGCACTATCCGGAAAATTATTTGCTATTTTTTTTGTGGCAACATCAATAGGGTACATAACAGCAGAAATATACATAAGCAGTTGCACTCCAAAGCCTACCAAAAAGGTAAGATCTCTATATTTTGTGGTTAAAGACGATATAATCATACCTAATCCAAGTCCTAATAATCCCATTAACACTACTAAAACAGGAAATAACCATATAATATTAAGGGCTAAGGATCCAGCTTCATCATTTAAATAAAAATAAACGTAAAACCCAATAAAGATTAAAAATTGTATTCCAAACTTTAACAGTGCAGATATTACTGTTGTTAAGGGCATTATAACTCTTGGGAAATAGACTTTACTAAAAATATTTTGGTTCTTTTTAAACGAGTCACTGGTACCTTTTAAGCATTCCGTAAAATAACTCCAAATTGTTATACCTGCTAAATTAAAAAGAAAAGGATGTACTCCTGCTCCTATCTCAATATTAGCTATACCATTAAAAATAATGGTAAAAATTACAGAGGTTATTAAAGGCTGTATTAAATACCATAATGGTCCTAAAATGGTTTGTTTATATAGTGTGATTACATCTCTTTTTACAAATAAGAAAAGTAAATCTTTATACCTCCAGATTTCTCTAAAGTTAAAATCTAACATTTTCTTCTTTGGCGAAATGGTATATAACCAATCTTGCGATGTATCTGTTCTACTCACTATTATTGGTTTTAAAATAATTCCAGGTTTTAGCAATACCCTCTTTTACCGTAATCTGTGGTATGTAACCTAATAATTTTTCAGCTTTAGTAATATCCGCAAGTGAATCGCGCACATCGCCAGCGCGATCTGGTCCATGAGTAGCTTTAATATCTTTTTCTGCTGAAGTATTAATCATCTGCCACAAATTATTTACACTTATACGTTCGTTGCAGGCAATGTTAAACACTTCATTTTTAGCATTATCAGATGCAAAAAAACCTTTTATATTCGCTTGTACTGCATTTTCGACATAGGTAAAATCTCGGGTTTGGTTACCATCTCCGTTTATATTGGCTGCTTTATCTTGCTTTACGGCTTCCATAAATAACGGAATAACTGCAGCATAAGCGCCTTTTGGACTTTGCTTGGGCCCAAACACATTAAAGTAGCGTAAACCTATAACATCTGTATTATAGGTTTTACCAAACACATCGGCATATAATTCGTTAACATATTTTGTAACGGCATAAGGTGATAACGGTTTTCCAATAGTATCTTCAATTTTTGGTAAGGACTTACTATCGCCATATGTGGAACTGGAGGCCGCATAAACCATACGCTTTACGGTATTACTTTCCTTTAAAGCTACTAACATGTTTAAAAAACCAGACACATTAACATTGTTAGATGTTATTGGGTCATTTATGGAACGTGGCACAGAACCTAAGGCTGCCTGATGACTAACATAGTCTATATCTTGCATAGCTAGTTTACAGGTTTCTAAATCTCTAATATCCCCTTCAATAAATTCAACATTAGGATGCTTTAAAAACATTTCAATATTAGCCATATAGCCATTAGATAAATTATCTAATACACGTACTTTTTTTGCATTATTGTTTAATAAATAAGCTACAATATGAGACCCAATAAAACCAGCGCCACCAGTTACTAAAAACTGAAGCTGGGAAATATCGGTATCGTGGTAGCTATTCATTTTAAATAAATTACAGTTTAAACATTCCCTTTATTCGATTAATTACACCCTTATTTTTTTCATCGTTTTCATGATAACCGTTACCATAAGCGCCATAACCATAGCCATAACCGTAACCGTAGCCATAACCATAGCCATAACTTCCTTTTTGGTTGTAACCGTTATAAATAAAACTCAGGTTTTTAACTTCTCCTTTTTTATGCTTATCATTAATAAGATTTAACATGCCCTTTTTAGTGTAGTTTTGTCTTACTACATAAAGCGAGGCATCTGCATAATCCAGCAGCTCCAAGGCATCTGCAACCAAACCTACTGGTGGTGTATCGAGAATAATATAATCGTATTTTTCCTTTAACTCGGCTATTAAAGCGTCCATTTTATCGCCAATTAAAAGCTCCGATGGATTAGGTGGTATAGGTCCAGAGGTAATAATGTCTAAATTTTCTACTCCAGAAACTTGTGTTACTGCTTCTAAATTTTTTTGACCGATTAAATAATTTACCGCTCCAATATCATTTTGAATATTAAAATCGCCAAAAATCTTGGGTTTCCTTAAATCTAAACCTACTAAAATAGTTTTCTTACCGCTTAATGCAAATACTGTAGCAATATTTATAGAACAAAATGTTTTACCCTCTCCACTTACCGAAGAGGTTACCATTACCGTTTTTGTACCTTCCAATTCATGCTTTTTATACATGTACTGTAAACTGGTTCGTATCGCTCTAAAAGCTTCTGCTATTGTAGATTTTGGTTTTCGGTGTACTGCTAAATTATTGTCTAATGTATTGTTACCAACAACTCCCAATAATGGGATGTTAGATTGTGTTTCTAACTCCTTTGGACTGTGTAATTTATTATCGAAAAATGTAATTAAAAAAGCTAATAATAGTGGTGGTAAAATACCTCCAAATATCGCTATCATATAGCGAGAGCTCAATTTTAAATCTATTGGTTGCGCACCTGTATCTTTCGCTTTATCAATTACGTTAATATCACTTACACTTGCTGATTTTATAATATCTGCTTCACCGCGTTTTGCAAGGAATACATTATACGTTTGCTCGTTTAATGCATATTGGCGTTGGATATCAAGCAATTTTTGTTGATTTTTAGGTAACTTTCTTATTTTAGAATTAGCACTTCCAATCTTAGAATTTATATTATTTAATTCCCGGTTTAATCCACTGGTTGCCGTACTAATATTTTCTATAAGCACACGTTTTAAGGCATCTATTTTTCTGTTTAAATCGGCAAAAATTGAGGCATCACTTCTTACCGTTTTTTCAAAATTAGCTTTTTGCACAGACAGTGCATTTATTCTGCTAATATTCGCCTGAATATTACCATCGTCCACACCAGCTAAAGATGGTGCAGGTAGCTCGGTAAAATCCTGGCTGTTTTCTAAATATGTTTTTAAACTTGCATAATACGCTAACTGCCTATTAACATTATCTCTCTCTATTTCTAATGCCGATAATTTGGTATTTATAGTCGTGCTTTCTTCATCTATATTAAATACTTTGTTTTGCGCTCTAAAATCGTTAATAGAATCGACATTAGAGGTTAATTTAGATTTTACGCGACCAAGCTGTCCGTCTATAAAATTAATTGTATTGGTAACAAACTGATTCTTTTTTTCAAGATGATCATCACTTAAAATTTTAACTGTTGTATTTAAATAATCAACTATTTTACCTTTGTTATGGTCTGTCATACTCAAATTTAAAATAGCAGACGCCTTAGGGTTACTAATAGCCAGCTTACTTTTATACTTGCCAACTACACCGTTAAAATTTTCAAATTTAAAGAAATAAACAGTTCCTGAATTTACTTTCCTTTTTGGACGCAACACAATGCTTCCGTTAAAAAAAGGTGTGGTTATTTGTTCTCCTATTTTATATTGTTTGCTATCCTCACCAATGGCAACGTCGGTATTTTCTATAGTTTTGTCTGTGTAATTTTGAACAGCCACTACACTCTTCTCAAAATTAGTTGTTAGTTTAAAAGCGATAGAATCTATAAACGTAATTTGTATATCATGATTTAAAACCTGAAACGTATTTGGCGTTAGTTGCACTTTAAATGGTGCTTCTTTATACACATCGTCTTTTCTAAAGCGCGATTGTTTTAAATAGGTAATGTAATACTCCAGACTATCCACTACTTTTTCATGAATGGAACGGGAACGCAGTGAAGTTTGTATAGTATTAACCTTTCCAGAAACACCTCCCCAATTAAAGGTTAAACTGGTGTTTGAGGTAAATAACGGATTGGTTTCATCTTCTACAGAAATTTGTGTACTCAAACGGTAAGAGGCTTGCTTTCTAATATTTTGCTGATAAATAATAAAAACGCCAATACCAATACACAAAATAAATAACCACCAATACCTAAGTGCACGAAATAAAAAGGCTTTTATATCGAAAGCAGGTTGGGAAGACTCTATTAAATCAAATTCATCATTCATAAACTAAAATTTATAGATTCCTCGCTAAAAAATAAGTAGAAACTAATACTGAAAATATAGAAGCAATAGTAGTAAAGGTCTGTGCTGCTGTTTCTCCAGCTCCTAAAGCTTTTCGTTTTAAAGGCTTAACCATGATAATATCGTTTGGTTGAATATAATAGTAAGCAGAATTTAACGCAGCAATATCTGTTAAATCGATATGATGGATTTTTTGTCCGCCAGGATATTGCCTAATAATCTTTACATCTGTACGGTCTCCTGTATTTTTTATATCACCTGCATTAGCTAAAGCTTCAAGTATGTTTACACGATCCTGAAACAAAGTATAAACACCACTTCCACCTGTTTCTCCCATGACTGTATAACGTAAACCAGCTAATTTAACCGTAATAAATATTTGAGAGACATCTTTTAAATAATTATCTAATAACGCCTGCTTTACCTTGGCATTTATTTCATCGGTAGTATAGCCTAACACATTAATTTTACCCAAAATTGGAAATTCTATATTTCCATGTAAATCTACCGTAAAGCCATTAAAATAAAGCGCTTCCTGCCCTCCTGCAGATGTAGTGTTTTCTACAGGCTGAAAAATTTCTAATAATGTTGTAATTTCTTTATTTGTAGACTTTATATTTATACTTAGAATATCGTTAATTTGAACACGATACGGTTTACCCATATCTTTTAACAATAAAGTATCATTTACTTCTGTACCTTTATCCTGAAGATAAACAACGTCCTTATTAGTGATGCAAGACGAACATAATACACTGAATAGTATAGCAATAGCAACTATAAATTTATTCATTTTTGGGTGCTTTGATTTGCCACAAATATAACCTTTCGTCGTGAATTTCAAAACTTTTATCGGATTTTTTGGTTTTTTATCCGTTATTTGTAAAAAAATTGACCATTGAACTATCTAACCGTTGAAAATATATCGAAATCTTACGGAGAGTTAACACTCTTCGAAAACCTGTCGTTTAGCATACACAAAGACCAGAAAGTGGCATTTGTAGCTAAAAATGGTACCGGAAAAACCTCCATTTTAAACATCCTTGAAAAAACCGACGAACCAGACACTGGGAACGTTATTTTTAGAAAAGATATTAAGGTCTCCTTTTTACCACAAGAACCGTATTTAGATTCTAAACTAACGGTCGAAGACACCATTTTTAGTAGCGACAACCCTATTCTCGATGTCATTAAAAACTACGAAAAAGCGCTTTTAAATCCAGAAGACACCGAAGCCTATCAAGCAGCATTCGAGCAAATGGACATTCAAAATGCTTGGGATTTCGAAACGCAATACAAGCAAATTCTTTTTAAACTGAAGCTCGATAACCTACAGCAAAAGGTAAGCAGTATGTCTGGCGGACAAAAAAAACGTCTCTCTTTAGCCAATGCTTTAATTAATAAACCAGACCTGTTAATTTTAGATGAACCTACAAACCATTTAGATTTAGAAATGATAGAATGGCTGGAAGATTTTTTTGCCAAAGAAAATATTACCTTATTTATGGTAACGCACGATCGCTACTTTTTAGAACGTGTTTGTAACGAAATATTAGAACTCGATCAAGGTGAATTATTCTCATACAAAGGTAACTACTCCTATTATTTAGAGAAAAAGGAAGCCAGAATAGAACAGCAAAATGTAGAAACTGGCAAAGCAAAACAACTTTATAAAAAAGAATTAACCTGGATGCGCAGACAACCCAAAGCGCGAACCACAAAATCGAAATCCAGAATAGACGACTTTACCGAAATTAAACACAAAGCAAGCCAGCGTCGTAAAGATCATGAAATTCAATTAGAGTTAAACATGGAGCGCTTGGGAAGCAAAATTGTAGAACTAAAAAAAGTATCGAAATCCTATAAAGACAAAGTGATTTTAGATGGGTTTAGCTATATGTTTCAAAAAGGAGAACGTGCCGGAATAATTGGTAAAAATGGAACCGGAAAATCCACTTTCTTAAATATTTTAACGCAAACCGCTCAGCCAGATTCAGGAAAGATTATAATTGGGGAGACGGTTAAGTTTGGCTATTACACTCAAAGCGGAATCACACCTAAACCAAATCAGAAGGTAATAGATGTTGTGAGAGAGTTTGGCGATTATATTCCGTTAAAAAAAGGACGTCAAATTAGTGCGCAGCAATTATTAGAACGCTTTTTATTCGATAGAAAAAAACAATACGATTTTGTAGAAAAACTAAGTGGCGGCGAACGTAAACGCCTTTATTTATGCACGGTATTAATTCAGAATCCTAACTTCTTAATTTTAGATGAGCCTACAAACGATTTAGATATAGTCACCTTAAACGTCTTAGAAAGTTTCTTGTTAGATTTCCCTGGATGCCTGTTAGTCGTTTCGCATGATCGTTATTTTATGGATAAAATAGTAGATCATCTTTTTGTATTTAGAGGAGATGGTGTTGTGGAAGATTTTCCAGGTAATTATAGCGACTTTAGAGCTTATGATGATAGCAAACCTGTTAACAACATTACGGAAGAAGACGACAAAAAAGAAAAGAAAAACTGGAAAAAGGATAGCAATGTAAAATTGTCTTATAACGAGCAGAAAGAATATAAAAATTTAGAAAGTAAAATTAAGTCTTTGGAATTCGACAAAACCGAATTAGAGAAAAAATTCTTAAATCCAGATTTAGCGCCAGATGAAATTAACACCTTATCACAAGAACTTCAAATAATTTTAGATAGTATTGAAGAAAAAGAAATGCGATGGCTGGAATTAGCTGAAAAATTAGAAGATTAAAATATTAACAGTTATTTAAAACCGAGCTATCGAATAATCCATAAATCGAACAATAGAAAACTATTAATGCGAAAATTAATTATAGCCTATATTAAATTTTGGTTACGCTCTAAAAACCAACATGGCGTACAATCGCCCTTCGTTTATAATTTAGTAACTAAATGTTTCTACGATAAAACAAATGATAGTAATTATGAACAATTAAAAGCGTACAGAAACAAGTTGCTGGCAAGCAACAAAACTATAGAAGTAACAGATTTAGGCGCTGGATCGCAAACTACAAAAAGTAACACGAGAGTGGTTTCTAAAATTGCTAAAAACGCTGGTACAACGAAACATCGTGCTAAATTATTTTATCGTTTGGTAAAGTATTTTCAACCCAAAACCATATTAGAATTAGGTACCTCTATGGGCATTGCAACACATGCCATGTATCTTGGAAATCCCGAATCTAAAATTACAACTATTGAAGGCTGCCCGAACATTTCGGCATTTACAAAAGGAACGTTTTCACAATTCAATTTAAAAAATATCGATGTGCATACAGGGGATTTTGGAAACGTAATAGCGCCTTTAAGCAACAGCAAGTATGATTTGATTTATTTCGATGGCAACCACCAAAAACAAGCCACATTAGATTATTTTGAAACGCTGCTACCGACCGCAACTAATGACTCTGTTTTTATTTTCGATGATATTTACTGGTCTAAAGAGATGACAGAAGCCTGGAATATTATTAAAAATCATCCCAAAGTAACAGTAACCATAGACACATTTTTTTGGGGTATAGTGTTTTTTAGACAAGAACAAGCCAAAGAACATTTTACAATAAGAGTATAATTTATGATTACCATTTCAATTATCATATTACTATTAATTGTCATTTTTATTGGTACACCAAGAAAAAGAGATACCTCTTTTAAAGACAGCTACAAGAAAAAAAGAAACAATAGAAAATTTAAATAATAGTCAATAAAACTTTTTAAACTCCCAACTTCACAACTTCTCAACTTCTCAACTTTCCAACTTTCTAACTTTCTCACTTTCTCACTTTCTAACTTTCCAACTTCACAACCTCCCAACTTCACAACTTCTCAACTTTTAACTTCACAACTTTTAACTTTCAACTTTTAATATTTAACTTTGAACACATGAAAGTATACACAAAAACAGGAGATAAAGGCACAACAGCATTGTTTGGTGGCACACGTGTTCCCAAGCATCATATTCGTATAGACAGCTATGGCACTGTAGATGAACTAAATTCTCACATTGGTCTTATTCGCGATCAAAATATAAACGCACACTATAAAGCTATTTTAATCACTATTCAAAATAAACTCTTTACAGTTGGTGCTATTTTGGCTACAGATCCTGAAAAAATGATATTAAAAAACGGAAAGGAACGTTTAAACATTAATAAAATCTCAGTCGAAGATATAGAACTATTAGAACATGAAATGGATGCTATGAATGAAGACTTACCGCAAATGACGCATTTTGTACTTCCTGGAGGTCACCAAACGGTGTCATTCTGTCACATTGCGCGTTGTGTTTGCCGTCGTGCAGAGCGTTTGGCTTCTGCATTAAACGATATAGAGCCATTTTTACCGGAAGCTCTTATTTATTTAAACCGCCTTTCTGACTACCTTTTTGTATTGGCACGAAAGTTGTCTCATGACTTACAAGCAGACGAAGTAAAATGGATTCCTGAAAAGCATTAGCGCAACAGAGAACACTTCAACTTTTAGCTGCGATTAAATAACACTGCAAAATATTTAGTTCCAAATAGTTTCGGTGAAAAATGACGTTCTTTTTTATTACTGAAAAATTAATTCACTTTTTTCTTGCCTATTAAAACTAAAAATTTATTTTTGCAAAAAAATAAACCTATTAAAAAATGTATTGGACATTAGAATTAGCATCTCATTTAAGTGATGCACCTTGGCCAGCAACTAAAGACGAACTTATAGATTACGCTATTAGAACAGGTGCGCCTTTAGAAGTTACTGAAAATTTACAAGCTATTGAAGATGAAGGCGATTCTTACGATTCTATCGAAGAAATTTGGCCTGATTACCCAACAGATGAAGACTACCTCTGGAACGAGGACGAATATTAAATAACAACAAACAATAAAAAAGTCTCAATTTGAGGCTTTTTTTGTGCTTTAATTTTTAGAAATGAAGCACACAAAACGTATATTTAAACCCTTTTTTAAAAGGGCATATAAATACACTATACGCACTTCGGCAGTACGTGTGGTGAGACAAAGCAAAACAAGTGTTACTTGGTTATATTTAAATGCTATTGTCTGCCTCAAAATACGTGAGGTCTTAAAATAAATCAAAAATAATGTCGCTTCCGAAAGTTTCGGAAGAGCACAGTCGGAGTGCTCTTAGACAAAAAATATAAAATAAACTATGAGTTTTTTAGATTCAGTACTAAAAGTATTTGTTGGAGACAAGTCTAAACAAGACGTTAAATCCATCACGCCAATAGTAGATAAAATTAAAACGTTCGAAGCTGCTCTTGAAGCCTTATCTCACGATGAGTTAAGAGCAAAAACAACACAATTTAAAGCTATTATTGCCAACACACGTAAACCGTTTAACGAGCGTAAAGAAGCCCTTAGAACAGAAGCCGAAGCTACCGAAGATATAGACAGACGTGAAGATATTTATCAGGAAATTGATAAAATTGAAGACGAAAGTTACCAAGCCGTTGAGGAAACATTAAACGAAATTTTACCAGAAGCATTTGCTGTTGTTAAAGAAACTGCAAAACGTTTTACTAATAATACCCAAATTACTGTAACAGCAAGTCCGTTTGACAGGGAAGTTTCAGGCATGGGAGACTATGTAACCTTAGATGGCGACAAAGCCACCTGGTCTAATTCTTGGGATGCGGTTGGAAAACCAATTACTTGGGACATGATTCACTACGATGTGCAACTAATTGGTGGTGTAGCCATGCACCAAGGTAAAATCGCAGAGATGCAAACTGGTGAAGGTAAAACCTTAGTAGCAACATTACCGGTTTACTTAAATGCCTTAGCCGAAAAAGGCGTGCATTTAGTAACGGTAAACGACTACTTAGCTAAACGTGATATGGCTTGGATGGCACCAATTTTTCAATTTCATGGTATGACCATAGATTGTATAGATTACCACAAACCTAATAGCGACGGTCGTAGAAAAGCTTATAATGCAGATATTACTTATGGTACCAATAACGAATTTGGTTTCGATTACCTGCGTGATAACATGGCAAATTCCCCAGACGATTTAGTACAACGTCCACACCACTACGCTATTGTCGATGAGGTAGATTCTGTACTGGTCGATGATGCCAGAACACCATTAATTATTTCTGGTCCCATACCAAAAGGAGACCAGCATGAGTTTGATGCGCTTAAGCCTAAAGTAGAAGATATTGTTGCTGTACAACGTAAAGCATTAACACAAACATTGGTTGATGCTAAAAAACTAATTGCCGAAGGCGACACCAAAGAAGGTGGTTTTCAACTGCTAAGAGTGTATAGAGGTATCCCAAAAAACAAAGCTTTAATTAAGTTTTTAAGTGAAGAAGGTGTAAAACAAATCCTTCAGAAAACAGAGAACCAATACATGGCAGACAACAATAGAGAGATGCCAAAGGTTGATGAAGCTTTGTATTACGTTATTGAAGAAAAAAATAATCAAATTGAATTAACCGATAAAGGTGTAGAATACATTTCTGGTAAAGACAATCCAGATTTCTTTGTCATGCCAGAAATTGGTATTGAGATTGCTAAAATTGAAGCTAAAGGCTTATCGTCTGAAGAAGAAGCAGAGTTAAAAGAAGATTTATTTAGAGAGTTCGGAATAAAATCTGAACGCATACATACCTTAAATCAGTTATTAAAAGCATACGCTTTATTCGAAAAAGACAACCAGTACGTTGTTATGGACAATAAGGTAATGATTGTAGATGAGCAAACAGGTCGTATTATGGATGGTCGTCGTTACAGCGACGGTTTACACCAGGCGATTGAAGCCAAGGAAAATGTAAAAATTGAAGATGCTACGCAAACCTTTGCAACGGTAACGCTTCAAAATTATTTTAGAATGTACCGCAAACTGTCTGGTATGACAGGTACTGCAGTAACAGAAGCTGGTGAACTTTGGGAAATCTATAAATTAGACGTAGTAGAAATTCCTACCAACAGACCTATTGCAAGAAAAGATAGAGAAGATTTAGTTTACAAAACCAAGCGTGAAAAATACAATGCAGTAATAGACGAGGTAACAAATTTATCGCAACAGGGACGACCAGTTTTAATTGGTACTACAAACGTTGAAATTTCGGAGTTACTTGGTAAAATGTTGAGTATTCGTAAAATAGACCATAACGTCTTAAACGCAAAACAACACAAAAAAGAGGCAGATATTGTAGCACAAGCAGGAAATGCAGGGCAAGTAACCATTGCAACAAACATGGCTGGTCGTGGTACAGATATTAAATTAAGCGAAGAAGTAAAAGCCGCTGGTGGTTTAGCCATTGTTGGTACAGAGCGTCACGATTCGCGTCGTGTAGACAGACAGTTACGTGGTCGTGCTGGTCGACAGGGAGATCCTGGAAGTTCGCAGTTTTATGTGTCTTTAGAAGATAATTTAATGCGTTTATTTGGTAGTGAGCGTATTGCCAAAATGATGGATAAAATGGGATTAAAGGAAGGTGAAGTCATTCAGCATTCTATGATTTCTAAATCTATTGAGCGTGCACAGAAAAAAGTAGAGGAAAACAACTTTGGTGTAAGAAAGCGATTATTAGAGTATGATGATGTTATGAACTCGCAACGTGAAGTGGTTTACAAACGTCGTTTTAATGCCTTAAATGGTGAACGTTTACGCGTGGATTTAGCAAATATGATTTTCGATACTTCGGAAGGCATTTCTGAAACCAACAAAGGTGCAAGTGACTTTAAGAATTTTGAATTCGAACTCATTCGTTATTTCTCAATGCCTTCACCAGTCTCTGAAGCCGAATTTAATAAGCTCTCAGCTCAGGAAATTACAAGACGTATTTATACTGCTGCTTTCGACCATTATAAAGCGAAAATGGAAAGAAATGCAGAAGTTGCCTTCCCGGTTATTAAAGACGTTTACGAAAATCAAGGCGACAAATACAAACGTATTGTTGTGCCTTTTACCGATGGTAAAAAGACATTACAAGTGGTTACAGATTTAGAACGAGCTTACGAGTCTAAAGGTAAAGAACTGGTAAACGATTTTGAAAAAAACATTACACTTGCCATTATAGACGATGCATGGAAAACGCATTTACGTAAAATGGATGAGTTAAAGCAATCGGTACAATTAGCGGTTCATGAGCAAAAAGATCCGTTGTTAATTTATAAGTTTGAAGCGTTTGAGTTGTTTAAAAGTATGATTGACCAGGTAAATAAAGATGTTATTTCTTTCTTATTTAAGGGTGAATTGCCAACCGAAAACACAAACGCTATTAGCGAAGCAAAACAAACTAAAAGAAAGGAAAATCTTCAAACACAAAAAGACGAAATTCCTAATCTCGATGAACGTTCTGCACAAAACAGACAAGCTGGAAATACACAACAACAGCGTCAGGTAGTAGAAACTATAGTTCGCGATGCTCCAAAAATTGGACGTAACGATCGTGTGACTATCAAGCACGTTATGAGTGGTGAAAATAAAACCGTAAAATACAAGCAAGCCGAACCTTTAATTGCTAAAGGTGAATGGGTTCTTGTAAATGACTAGATAAATTCCTGCGAAGGCAGGAATCTCATAAATACAAAATCCCGAAGCAATTAGCTTTGGGATTTTTTTTATGTCACTATAGTAAAACGTCTTTGCGAGGAAAAGTCACTGTCACTTCGAGTGAATTGGTGAGGTCATGAATCAATTTGTATCGAGAAGCTATCGATAGTTCTCGATACTTCGCACTTTCAGGCTCAACTCGAACAAATAAACCTTAACGTGTCAATAATTCTTTATGTCGTCATTACGAGAAGTGACGCAGGAACGTCGTGGCAATCTGTAACTTTTGAGCTAAAATTATGAGATTGCCGCGTCCTTCGTCCTTGTCTGCCGACAGGCAGGCTCACTATGACGCTTGCATTTTCGCAATGGCAGATTCATTTATATTTCGTAATTTTATTATCTAACATTTATCGCAATTTAAATAACACCATCATGCTTAGAAACATACTCGCAACTATTGCTGGCCTTGTAGTCGCTTCTGCTACAGTTTATCTTTTTGAAACCGTTCTTGGGCAAGCTTTTTTTCCGCTTCCAGAAGGTGCAAACCCTATGGATATGGAATGGTTAAAAGCAAATATGAGTAACATTCCAATTGGAGCAAAAATTTTTGTAATTATTGCACATTTTATTGGGCCAATTGCTGGTATGTTTATCGCTGGTTTAATTTCTAAAACAAGTATGATACCTGCTTACATTGTTGGCGCAGTCATGGTTTTAGCAACATTTTTTAATATGTTCTATCTACCAAAAGAACTTTGGTTTATAATAGCAGATGGCTTATTTGTTATTGCTGGTTTTTACTTTGGAAAAACAGCTGCGCAACGCAATGTTTTTGATTAATTATTGGAAAGATTATATGGAGTAATTAATAAATTCCTAATATCACAACCCCAAAACAATCTCAGGATTAAAAGTATTCTCCTTATAAAACGCTAAATCTTTTGCAGCACAAACACCTGGATAATCGCCAACACGGTGTTGTAAATTGCCTATAATTTGAAAGTGTAAATGTGGCGCATAATCACCATTAACTTCGGCTTTGCCTAAATGAGCAATAAGATCTCCTTGACTTACCTTCGCTCCTACTTTTAAACGCGTTAAAGATTCTCGAGATAAATGCCCATAAAGCGTATAGAATACTAAACCATCTAACTCATGTTGCAGAATGATAGTTGGTCCATAATCACCAAAGTTAGTATTATCCTTAAAACTATGGATTTCGCCATTAAAAGCTGCTAAAACAGACGTTCCAGCATCTACCCATAAATCTAAACCTAAATGGATGTTGCGTTCGGTTTCTGGATTTTGATTATTAAAATAATCGCTACGGTTATAAATACCACGTTGCTCTAAATAACCACCAAAGGCTACTTTTTTGTTGTGTATTTTAAGGTAATTGGTAATGTAAGTTTCCCAAGATTGAGAGGAAGAAATATCGAAAGTGAGCAGGTCTTTATTGGCTTGCGATAAATCGATTGCAGTATAATCGCTTTTAGAAATGGAAGCATCAATAACAGATATGTTATCTAAAGAAAGGATTTTTAAAAGTGTTTTGAGGTCTTTTGAAATCATACGTTTTTTCTGCACAACAGTGCCAATCGATTATGAAATCAAAAATAAAATTTATTCGGCAATAACATTGCTGTACTTGGCATTAATTACAATGGTTTTATTGGATTTACCAGAATTAGGATAATGCTTTATGGTTTTATTATTGGTGTTTTCTTTATTAAACTTAGAGTGATTGCCTTTAAAATACAGGTTGTAATTTATAGCATTTGGCAAGTTTAAAAGCGCATCGCTGTTTTCTAAAACAATATTGAGGTTATTAAAGTCCTCTAAAATATTTTGAATATACAAATCGCCAAAACTCCCATCTATAACAGAGTTTCCGCTTAAATTCCCAATATCAATATTAGAAGACACCGCATTAAGCATTAAATCTTTTGCCGATTTAATATTGGTTTTATTGGCATAATTTAATTTTAGAGCACCTTCGTTCATACCTATAATTGTAGCATTAGAATACAATACATTAATGGAAGCCTCGCTTCCATTAATTGTATTTGCTAATAACGAACCGTGAGAAATAGTAATTTCCGGGTTTTTAATGGCAGACGCCATTTTAAGTTCGCCATGTTTTACGTTAAACTTTATTTTAGCCTCTTTTGGCATCTTAATCTTTATAGTCTTGATAACATCGTAGGTTTTATTAGATTTATCGATTAAATTTTTTGATTTCGATTCTCCAAAGGCTTCTTCCATTTTAGCCTCGAAAGCTTTACCAAATTCCTCACCCCATTTTTCCATAGCTGGTGCAAATTTTTCTTCAAACTTTTTACCAAACTCTTCGCCCCATTTCTCCATTTTTTCTTCGAAGTTTTTTCCGAAGCCTTCTTCAAAAGCTTTTTCTATTTCTTTACCAAAATCTTCTCCCCATTTTTCCATTTCCACTTCAAACTCATCTAAGTCTGACTGTTTAATGCTTTTCGCCCAATCGCGCATTTCCTGTTCGTACTCTTCGCCATATTCCTTACGGTATTTTTTACTCCACGAGTCTAAATATTTTTCGCCTTCTTCTTGATAGCGGTCGAAATCGAAATCTAAATTGTAATTGCCATCTGGAGATTTGGGTAAACGCAGTATCTTTAAGGCATCTGGCAGATTTTTAAGCGATTCTAATCCGCTTAATCCTTCTAACAACGGTTCTAAATTTAAATTTATATCGAAATCCATATTCGACAACGCTTCAAGAGATTCCTGATTTAAAATAGATTCGCTACTGTCGTTAGACCAAAGCCCTTGCGAGCCTTTAGACAGTATGGTTACTTTATTACCATTGGTTTTAATATTAAAACTCCAGTCTTTTAAAGCATCTTGCAATGCTTCTTTACTTAATTTTTTGCTTTCTATAGTCGCTTCAATTTCTATAAAATCTTTGCTCCATGTTTCTACTTCTACATTGGTATGGCTTGCCTCTACAGTTACTGTAGCATTGCCGTTAACCTTTATGGTTTCCTTCTTTTTTGTCACCTTGTTTTGTGATAGCGCACTCATTGTCACTAACAAGCAAAGCATTGTGGTGTATAAATATTTTAGTTTCATGTGTTTATGTTTTTTTTGGTACTGAAAGACTTTCAGTACACATTTAAATTCGATTAGAATTGACAGTGTTTAAATCTTTTAATTGTTCTTTTAAACGATACATTAAGTTTAATCTTAGTTTTAAATTACTAATAAGTGCATCTACGGTAAGCTCGTTTGGTCCTTCGTTTGTAAGCTCGATGTTTAGGCGTTTGTATTCTGCCTTAAGTGCATCTAATTGTTTTACATAACCATCAAACAAGTCTTTGTTTTCTGGTGTTAATTTTACTTTAGACAACTCTAAATTAATGTTCGCCAAATAATAATCTTCAACCTTTTTTAAATCTGGAGAAATGTCGCCAATGGTTTTGGTTTTAACATCAGTTTCATTTGTTTCTACCACTTCAATTGCTTGTTCGGGTTTAAAATAGTGGTAGCCACCAAAACCCAAACCTATAAGTAAGACCACACTTGCAGCGATAGACCACCAGTGAAATTGTTGCTTTTTCTTTACTGGCAAAGCCTTGTCAAGCTTGTTTAAAAAACGAGATTCGTGACCTTGTGGCATACTATCTACAACCAATTTATTGTCTTCCTCTAATAATTTTCTAATATCTTTCGCCATAACTTTTATCTTTTAGTAATTCTTGCAACATTAGTTTACCTCTATGTAATTGTGTTCGGGAAGCCACTTGAGAAATCTTTAAAATGTCGGAAATCTCATGATGGTCGTAACCCTCTATTAAAAACAACATCACTACATATTTGTACTTTTCTGGCAGACTACTTATTGCAACTTTTATCTCATTAATAGTTGTTGTATCGTCCACTAACCAGTTGTTATTATCTTGAGTATCGACTACTTTTAAATGAACGTCTTCAAGTTCCACTAAACGCTGCTTTTTTAGTTTTAAGCAATCGATACTTTTGTTAATAACAATACGTTTTAACCAAGCGCCAAACGTAACATCGCCTTTAAATTGATGCAGCTTTGAAAATGCTTTTATAAAAGACTCTTGTACAATATCCTCAGCCTCTGCAGTGTGGTTTACAAAACGTTTCGCTATGGCATACATGCCATCGCAGTACTGGTTATACAGTTGCAATTGTGCCTTGCGGTTGTTTTGTTTACACAATTCAATAATATCTAATTGAACGATTTTCACGTATTGGTTTTTGGTTGGTGTTCTTATTAAAGACGACACAAAAAAGCTTGTGTTGCAAAAAACTTTATTTTTTTTTAAAGTTATATTAAAAACTATTAAAATAGCGTTAAGATATTGACTATCGCTAACATTTAAAGTATCTTTATGCTATTAATTTAATCCTAATTAAAAAACCCTATGAAGCGATTTATCGTTTTTTTATTATTTATTATCATTGGCATTCTTGGCTATTTCTTTTTTACTAAAACCGGCATTTTCGAAGAACGAAAAAGTCCGAAAAAAACAGTCGTTTTCTCGGTAGATGATTTAAAATTAGAAGTTTTTTATAACCGTCCTTCTAAACGTAACAGAGAAGTTTTTGGTGCTTTGGTGCCATTTAATCAAGTTTGGCGAACAGGTGCAAACGAGGCTACAACTTTTGAAACGAATAAAGCTTTAAAAATTGGCAACGATTCGCTTCCTAAAGGCAAATATACATTATGGACCATCCCTAACGACACGGCTTGGAGCGTTATGTTTAATGCTAAACAGTATAAATGGGGAGTCGATGAAACTATGAAACCTATGCGCATTCCAGAATTTGATGTGGTTACATACACGGCTCCTGTACAGACATTAGAAAAACCTGTAGAGCAATTTACTATTGCTTTCGATAACTCTACAGATAACCTATCCTTAACTATGGCTTGGGATATGGCGAAGGTTGTTGTGCCTTTAAAATAAGTCTTCAGTTGGTAGTCGTAGTTTTCCCGCTTCCTTGAATGGTTAACAAATCCTTTTCGTTATTTTTACATAAATATTTGTGAATTAGTGGCCAAATCAAAAAAATCTGCATTAAAAGAAAACGATGGTATTTCTCCTCCGGAAATTACCAGCGACAATGCCATTTTAAAAATTAAAGAAAGTAGAAAACAAAAAAAATCTACAGACGATTTAGTTAAAGCCATTTTAAACGGAAACATTACTGCATTAAGTCAGGCCATTACTTTAGTAGAAAGCAAAAACGCCAAACATTTAGCGCAAGCCAATGCTGTTATAAAGGCGTGTTTGCCGCATGCAAACCAATCGGTGCGTATTGGTATTACCGGAGTTCCTGGTGTTGGTAAAAGCACCTTTATAGAAGCTTTTGGCACCTACCTTACAGGTATTGGCAAAAAGGTTGCTGTTTTGGCAGTAGACCCAAGCAGTTCGTTAACAAAAGGCAGCATTTTAGGAGATAAAACCAGAATGGAAGCCTTGGTTAAAGACAGTAATGCCTTTATTCGCCCAAGTCCTTCTGGTACATCGCTTGGTGGTGTGGCACGAAAAACACGTGAATCTATTATTTTATGTGAAGCTGCTGGTTTCGATGCTATTATTATAGAAACCGTTGGCGTTGGGCAAAGTGAAACTGCTGTACACAGTATGGTGGATTTCTTTTTATTACTAAAACTCGCAGGTGCAGGAGACGAATTGCAAGGTATAAAACGAGGTATTATAGAAATGGCAGATGCTATTGCTATTAATAAAGCAGATGGTGACAATGTAAAGCCGGCGAAACTGGCAAAAGTTGAATTTAACCGTGCATTACACTTATATCCTATGAAAGCCTCGCAATGGCAGCCCAAAGTAATAACCTGCAGCGCCATCAAAAATGAAGGTATTGAAGCTGTTTATACCTTGATTGCAGACTATTTAAAACTAACTACAGAAAATGAGTACTTTTATACCAAGCGTAATGAGCAGAATAAATTTTGGCTTATTCAAACCATTGAAGAACAATTAAAAAGCGATTTCTTTAATAATGCTGAAATTAAAACGGCACTTAAAAAACAATTAGAATTAATTGAAGCTAACGAAACGACACCTTTTGTTGCGGCTGAGTATTTATTGGGATTAAAAAAGTAAATTACTTGATTTTAATTTATCTCCTCTATTTTAGTCTAACTTCAAAATAAAAAACAGTAGTCTTATAAAAAATTAGCCATATACCATTCTACTTGGGCTTTTACACCTTCCAGTAAAGTCGTTTGTGGATTGTAGTTTAGCAATTTCCTTGCTTTTTCAATATTCGCTTTAGTACGTAATTGATCGCCAGCTCTGGCTTTAACATGGTTAATTTTTATGGCTTTACCAATAATTTTTTCTACAGCCTCAATGCCTTCCTGTGTGGTGTGCTCGACTTCGGTTCCAAGATTAATAATTTCACCATTTACCTTGGTTTCATTACCAATTACACTTACAATACCATCAACAATATCACCAACGTAAGTAAAACTTCTTAAATGCGAAGCGCTACCATTATACAAAGGAAACTCGGTATTATTGAAAGCGCATGCAATTAACTTGGTGTACATTTTTTCCGGGCGTTCTCGCGGGCCAATTACGGAATATAATCGTAGAGAGCATGAATTAAATTGTTCTTCCCTACTTTTTTGAAGCACTAATTGCTCGGCTGCCAATTTTGTAACACCATAATGCGACGCTGGTTTTGGCGCAATGCTTTCTGGGAATGTAGCCTCTAATCCATAAATTGAAGACGTACCAATATTAATAAACAACTTTAAGTTTTTAAGCGCAGAGGCATAATCGATTAAGTTTTTGGTTGCTATAATATTATTAGTAAAATAATCTTCGAAAGTTGACGATGCCGAAATGCCTGGCTGTGCCGCAAAATGAAAAATATAGTTAATGTCTTTAGGGAGCAATTCCGCGAAAGCGCTATCACGTAAATCACCTTTTATAATAGTAACACCTTTGTCGTTAAGCGCTTTTTGGTTTAACTGTTTTAGTTCCAAACTGTAGTAATCATTAAAGTTATCTAAACCAACCACATCATGACCTAAACTTTTTAAACGCTCGCAAGTGTGAGAGCCAATAAATCCAGCTGCTCCTGTTACTAATATCTTCATATTTTTGTTTGTTGTCTTACAAAGAAACATATTTTATTCTTAAAAAAACAATACATTTGCAGTACTTTAAAAGTAATTTATGAATTACCAATTTACCATTGTTGTTCCCGTTTATAACGAGGAAGATAATCTATTACGTGTCGAAGCCGAACTTTTAGCTTACACGAAGATAGCGAGTAAAACAACCAAAATTTTGTTTGTTAACGATGGTTCTAAAGATAACAGCCAAGCACTAATTGAAGAAATTTGCAATAGAAATCCTGAGTTTTCATTTATAAGTTTTAAAGAAAATCGTGGTTTAAGTGCTGCAATAAAAGCTGGTTTTGATTATACTGAAACCGAGTTGGTAGGTTACATAGACAGCGATTTACAAACCGCTCCTCAAGATTTTAATTTGTTATTGGAACATATTGGAGAGAACGATTTGGTAACTGGTGTTCGTGCTAACCGAAAAGATAGTTTTGTTAAAAACATGTCCTCTAAAATTGCCAATGGTATAAGAAGAAGTTTTACGCATGATGGCATGGACGATACGGGTTGTCCTTTAAAAGTTATTAAAACAGATTATGCCAAGCGTATTCCCATGTTTAAAGGCTTGCATCGTTTTTTACCAGCGATGATTTTACTACAAAACGGAACTATTAAACAAGTGCCTGTACAACATTTTCCACGTGTTGCTGGTGAAGCTAAATTTGGAGTGTGGAACCGCTTACTTGGTCCTTTGATGGATTGTTTTGCTTACTTGTGGATGAAAAAGAAATATATTAATTACCAAGTGGCAAAACAAAATTAATGAGCAACTGGTTAATATATAGCATTGGTTTTCTTGCTCAAATTTTATTTTCTTCAAGGTTAATTGTACAATGGATTTCCAGTGAGAAATCTAAGCGCGTGGTAACACCAACATTGTTTTGGACACTTAGCTTAATCGCCTCTTTTTTGTTATTTATTTATGGTTATTTACGGAATGATTTTGCTATTATGCTTGGTCAGGCATTAACCTATTTTATATATATTAGAAATTTACAACTGCAAAACCAGTGGAAAAAAATTCCTGCTATTTTAAGGTACACTTTGTTATTTATGCCCTTATTTGTAGGTGTATTTTATTTTAATAATAATAGAATAGACGTCAATATTTTCTTTAATAATGCAGACATACCTTTTTGGTTGCTTATTTTAGGTATTGTGTCACAAATTATTTTCACGTTACGTTTTATCTACCAATGGCTCTATTCTGAAAAACAGAAAGACTCTTCCCTGCCTTTTGGTTTTTGGGTATTAAGTTTAATTGGTTCGTTGCTTATATTAATTTATGCTATTTTTAGAAAAGACCCTGTACTTTTTGTTGGTCATATTTTAGGTACAGCCATTTACGTAAGAAACCTCATTATTCTAAAAAAACAAAATGCCAAAATCGCTTAAAAATTATCCTATACTTGTTATTTGCCTGTTTGTTGCATTCATGTTATTGCCTAATCTGGAAACATTGCAAGTGTCTATAATGGAAGCGCGTAATTTTATTACAGCACGCGAAATGTTAAACAACGACCATTGGTTGCTAACCACCATGAACGATGTTGCACGCTACCAAAAACCACCATTACCCTCATGGTTTTCGGCATTGAGTGGTATTCTGTTTGGGTCTCAAAGTTTATTTGGCATGCGTTTACCTGCTGTTTTAATGGTCATGTTAGCAGGAAGTTTTATGTTCTATCTGTCGCGAACTATTTTAAAAGGAAGAACCCATAGCATGATTAATGCATTGATTTTAATCACCTCTTTTTATGTTATTGGTATTACTTTCGAGGCGCCATCAGATATTTTTACGCATACGTTTATGTTGGTTGCCATTTACTATTTGTTTAAACTTTTTAAGACTAAAAAAAGCAGTTGGAAATACAGTATTCTTGCTGGTGTGTTTTTCGGGCTGTCCATTTTATCTAAAGGCCCAATTTCCATATATGCCTTACTATTACCTTTCTTAATTGCTTATGGGTTTAGTTTTAAATATAAAAACATAAAACAAAAGGCGTTGTATTTGCTTAATACTATAGCAATAGGCATTGTAATTGGTGGTTCTTGGTATTTGTATGTAAAACTAAAAGACCCAGTAACACTTGATGCTATTGCTACAAGAGAAACAAATACCTGGTCTGGCTATAATACAAGACCATTTTATTACTACTGGAGCTTTTTTACGCAAAGTGGTATCTGGACTATTCCAGCATTTATTTCCTTACTTTATCCTTATTTAAAAAAACGAGTAACGCATTACAAAGCATATAAATTTAGTTTTCTCTGGACCCTTGTTGCAGTCCTTCTTCTGTCTTTAGTGCCTATGAAAAAATCACGATATTTAATGCCTGTTTTAATTCCGTTGGCGTTTAATATTGGATTTTATATTGAGTATTTAATCAGGACATTTAAAACGCTAACAGATAAACGCGAAACACTTCCGGTGTATTTTAATTTTGGTTTAATTGCACTCATAGGCATCACTTTTCCTTTTGTTTTCTATTTTATGTTTAAAACCAACTTACAGGATTATCTTTTTACTTTTAGTATCGCGTCACTCGTTTTATTTGCTATTGGTGTCCTTTTATTATTTCAGTTGAAAGCTAAAGCAATTAAATCTGTTTTTTTTCTAACAGTTTTCTTTTTTGCCTCCGTTTTTGTATTTGTTTTACCACTTTCAGAAGCGTTTAAAAATGAAGAATATCGGAATTTGTCGCATTTAAATGAAGAAAACAACAAACGTAATTTAAAGCTTTACGCACTTAATTATATTGCTCCAGAAACCATATGGAGTTATGGTGATGTTGTTCCAGAAGTTTCAAGAACTAATGATGGTTATGTGTTTCCTTTAGAAAATAAATTTGGTATTTTAGTAAACGCCATGAGCCCGGAAAATGAAACTGAAATTCGTGAAACGTATGAAATAAAAAAAATGACTGACTACGATTTAAATCATTTTGGAGGTGCTTCAAAACAAAACAATCCGCGTTTAAAAAGCACCTTTTATATACTAACTAAAAAATAATACGCTTACAGCGTTTTGCTGTAAACAAATCGTTTTTGAAGGTATT
This sequence comes from Lacinutrix chionoecetis, assembly GCF_053604665.1. Taxonomy (NCBI): domain Bacteria; kingdom Pseudomonadati; phylum Bacteroidota; class Flavobacteriia; order Flavobacteriales; family Flavobacteriaceae; genus Lacinutrix; species Lacinutrix chionoecetis. The sequence goes on along the minus strand of NZ_JBSHNQ010000083.1, from coordinate 30,739 downwards.
TATCCAGTCTATAAAAACCATATCCAGAAACGCCTCCAAAAATTGCTCCACTTAGCACATCCAACGGAAAGTGCACACCTATATAAATACGGCTGTAACCCATTAAAAGGGCCCAGACAATTAATAAATAAATAAGGTATTTATAACGATCTTTAAGTATAAAACCTGTAAATATTGCTACTGCCATTGAGTTACTTGCATGTCCCGAGAAATAACCGAATTGGCCACCACAGTAAGATTTAACCAAGCGCATTGCGTCTACTAATTCGAGATTATGGCATGGTCTTAATCGTTTAACTCCAGATTTAAATAAGTTTGCAACCTGATCTGTAAACGTAATCATAAAAACAATTACAATTAACGTAAGAATAAACATTTTACTGTTTAACCGTTTGTACATTAAATACGCTAATAAGGCGTAAAATGGTATCCAGTGGAGTTTAGCGGTGTAAGTCATCCAGAAGGCATCCCAATATACATTTCCTAAGCTATTAAGATATAAAAATAGTTTGTGATCTAATTCTACTAATTGTTCTAACATATTATTCGTCGTAACGCGCTACTTCTCTATCGTAAAATGCAGTAGCTTCTTTTATTAAGTTTTCGGTTTCCATCTCTAATTCTTTCTGATCGTGTTGATCGAAATCTTCTAACCATTCCACCTCATCGTCTTCCAAATTTATAATAAACATAGGGAATTCTGTATGGATTACAAATATGGCGTCTGGAAAATCAGTGTTATCGCCAAGTATAAATTTTGGTAAGGTCATTTGTTGTTTGTCGTTAGTTATTTTTTGTTGAGTTATTTGACAAAATTAACTTTTTTGTGAGATAATTAAACCGAATATACAATAAAATAGCAGCACTGGTTAATCCAGCCAGTAAACCCATCCAAATGCCAAAACTACCATAAGCATCTTCTTTACCTGCAAACCAACTTATTGGAAAACCAATTAACCAATAGGAAATAAAGGTGATTATTGTTGGGATTTTGACGTCCTGCAAACCACGAAGTGCACCTAAAACCACGACTTGAATACTGTCGCTAATTTGAAATACCGCTGCGGCCAGTAGTAATTGAGACGCAATTGAAACCACTTCCATATTATCGTTAAAATTTATAACATCATCAAAATCGACGTAAATACGAGGAAGAAACTTGTGAAATATAGCGAATAGTAAGGCAAAGCCAATGGCAAAAATAGTACCCAATAGAAATAAGGAATAGGCGATACGACGTAGCTCGAAATAGTGCTTTAACCCTTTTTGGTTACCAACACGAATCATAGATGCTACACTTAAGCCCATAGCTACCATAAACGTCATTGAACTTAAATTTAGTGCAATTTGGTTTGCTGCTTGAGGGTTTTTACCCAACAACCCACTTAACCAGATAGCAGCTGTAAATATGGCTACTTCAAAGAACATTTGCATAGCACTAGGCGCTCCCAAGTTAATTATTTTTCTAAGCATTAATTTATCTAATACAAACAGTTTTATATTGGTTACAAAGGCTTTCGATTTTTCTTTTTTCTTTAATAAATACCATAAATACCACAACATAATAAATCGTGAAGCTAACGTACCATAGGCAGCACCAACGATTCCTAATTCTGGAAAGCCAAATTTTCCAAAAATGAATAAATAGTTTAATACCACATTAACAACATTGGCAATTATAGTTGCGTACATAGGATACTTGGTCATAGACAAACCATCACTAAATTGTTTAAATGCCTGAAAAATAATAAGCGGAATTAAAGAAAATGCAACCAAATCTAAATACGGAATAGCCAACTCAACAACCTCTACAGGTTGTTTCATTAAATACATTAATGGTTTTGCAAAAAAGACTAATAAAAAGAGTAAAATACCTAAAACCGAACATAAGAAAATACCGTGTTTTAATGCCGATTTACCACTTGTAAAATCTTTTGCCGAATCTGCTTCTGCCACTAAAGGTGTAATGGCTGTACTAAAACCAATACCAATAGACATGGCAATAAACATAAAACTGTTACCCAAAGAGACTGCTGCCAACTCTGCAGTACCCAATTGGCCAACCATAATATTATCTATAAAACTAACAAAAGTATGACCAAGCATGCCTAGCATTACTGGTGCTGCCAGCTGCCAATTGTATTTAAATTCTTTAGTGTAGTTGCTTAAAACCATTTTGCAAAAGTAGTGCTTAGGTTTTGTTTTGCGAAGATAATTTTACCGGAAATTTGTTGTTTTATTTTACCAGTCTGGAGTACCATTTAAACCTTCAACTTCTTTTTTAATGTAAATTCTGCAATTGCGATTATTAGGTATAGGATAATCATTGTTCTTATAAGATTCGTAAAAAAGGAAGATGCTATCGTTCCTTATGTAACCTTGCCTTTTATCATAAAAACCACCTTCTCCATACTTCACTCGAAAATATTCGAGCTCTAACAATTTATTGTTTTGAATTTTAAAATACCCAATCATCAGGGCATTATTTACATTATTAAAATTCGATACGTTTAGTTCTTCTTTTGTTGATACTAAATCTTCAAAATATCGTCCATTTTTAAAAAACCTTAAGTAGTGATAATCTATATGTTCTTTGTTATCGTAATACATTTTTGATGTATTAATATACACAGCATTAGTATCGATTAAATCGTCTTTATTAACAATATAAGGTGTTTTAGCCAATGTGAATTTGCTGTTTTTAGGTCTATTTCCTCCGTCTTTATTAGTGTAATAGTTTTTAAAAAGAGAACTACAACTAATTAGTAAGCTGATAAAAATTATAGCAACTACAATTTTTTTCCTCCCCATAATTCTATGTTTTTGTAATCGTACTCGAATCTAAAGTCTTTTATTGCTCTGTGAATTGCATTTTGCAGCCAAGCATCTCCAACTAAATCTATTGTAGCATCATATCCGTCGCCATTGCTAATACGAATATAAGTTGAAGCTTTATTAAATTTTTTTTGAAAAGATGTTTGATTGTGATAATTATCGAATGTTAGTGCTTTTAATTCTTTTTCTAAGGCTGCTATTTTTTCTTTTTTTTCAAATTTATTTAAAGTCGAATCGTTTTTTACAGCATCTATTTGCTTACCAAGCTTATCTTTTTTAACCTCTTCTGGAGCATCCTTTTGGTAATCTCCGGAAAAATCCTGGAAACCAACTTCAAAAATTGGTGTAGCTACAGATATTCCTCCTGTCCACGCTTTATCTGTTCCACCTCCAAAATAGAGTCTTTTTGTATCGTTATTAGAGCTTACATTTACATCGCCTAATCTAAATCCAATCATTCCTTCGCGCTGAATTTTATCTAAAGAAAATTGATTGTCGTTAATTCCAGAGTTCCAAGTTAATAATTGTCCATAACTAAAAGAATTCTGAAAATTATTAAGGTGAGGAATTGGTGAATTATAATTCAACGAATACGATTGTAAAGGCGTTCCTTGTCCTCCACCAACGGTAAGATTTACAGCAGCAGTTAGGTCGACTACTAAATTCTTTTTACCAACTCCAGAACCAAGTCCGCCATTGTATGCCGCAAAATGCAATGAAGATGTCGCTCCAAAATCACCCCAACGTTCACCATACCCTACATTTGCACTACCTTTTAATCTTATTTTGTAACCCACCATAATTTGGAGTCCAAAAGTAACTCTAAAACCACCTCCAGGAGGATTACCTGGACCACTGGATATATTTTGATTGCCAGCTATTTTTTGTGCAGCTGCTTCAACTTCCCTTTGTAGGCTACTCATTGCCCAGAAATCTGCATTACTGTGAGCTTCACCAAAATCATTTAAACTTGATTGCAGTGCAATTTCAAGCTCGCTTTGAACAGACTTTAGATTAAATAGTGAATTCGATACCATCCTGTTTTAGTTTTTAATTAAACTATTTGTTATTTTCAGTTTAACTAAAGTACTAATAAAAATTGGTTTAATTATTTTACCATTTTTAATAGTTTTTATAACTGAGAAACATAAACTTTAGCTTCCTCAAACTCCTTTACCATGTCTTTTACAATTTCGGCTACAGGTTTAATGTCGTGTATTAATCCAGCAATCTGCCCGATTTCCAATTCACCATCTTCTAAATCACCTTCAAACATACCACGTTTTGCTCTTGCTCTACCTAATAATTTTATAAGTTGTTCTGGTGTTGGTGCTGTTTTATATAATTCTTGTATGTCGTTAAAAAACTTGTTTTTTATTAAACGTACAGGTGCTAACTCTTTTAATGTTAATTGTGTAGCTCCTTCTTTAGCATCTACCACCACTTGCTTAAATGCTTGGTGTGCGGACGATTCTTCGCTCGCTACAAAACGACTACCAATTTGTACACCATCTGCTCCTAAAACCATACAGGCTAACATGGCTTTTCCTGTGGCAATACCACCTGCAGCAATAAGCGGAATCTGTAACTGCTCTTTTACCATTGGTATTAGTGTTAGCGTTGTGGTTTCGTCTCTTCCATTGTGGCCTCCAGCTTCAAAGCCTTCGGCTACAATAGCATCTACTCCTGCATCCTGTGCTTTTAAAGCGAATTTAACACTGCTTACCACATGAACTACTGTAATACCTCTGTCTTGCAACCATTTTGTCCACGTCTTTGGATTCCCTGCCGAAGTGAATACAATTTTTACACCTTCTTGCACAATAATATCCATAATTTCCTCAATGTTTGGATATAACATTGGTACATTAACACCAAAAGGTTTGTCTGTTGCTTTTTTACATTTTTGAATGTGCTCGCGTAACACATCAGGATACATGCTTCCTGCTCCAATAAGACCAAGAATTCCCGAGTTACTTGCTGCTGAAGCTAAACGCCAACCACTATTCCAAATCATTCCCGCTTGGATAATTGGATATTTAATATTGAAGAGTTTTGTTATTTTATTTTGCATATTTATTTCCCGAGAAAGCGGGAATCTTATTTATTGAAACACTTCGATAAACTAAGTGTGACAATTAAGTTATTTATAAGATGCTTCGACAAGCTCAGCATGACATTAAAGATAGTTTAAAATATTACGAAATAACACCAGAGCCAACCAATTCGTCTTCTAAATACCAAGCTACAAATTGGCCTTCGGTAATGGCAGATTGTAAATTTTTAAATTCCACGTACATACCAGAGTCTACTTTGTGTAATGTTGCTTTTTCTAATGCTTGCCTGTAACGAATACGCGCCAATACCTCTAAAGTTTCGTCTGTTTTTAATGCTAAATCGGGTCGTACCCAATGTAACTCGTCGTTGGTTACAAACAATACTCTTTTATACAAACCAGGATGTCCTTTACCTTGTCCTGTATAAATAACGTTTTCATTAACATCTGTATCAATAACAAATAAAGGTTCTACTTTTCCGCCAACCGATAACCCTTTACGCTGTCCTTTGGTAAAATAATGCGCGCCTTGGTGTTTGCCTACTATTTCGCCATCTGTAATTGCATATTCGGGTTTACGAGACAAGTATTTTAACTCTTCAGTTTTTGTGCTAAAACTTGTTTCACTATGATTATAGTTTGAATTATCTTGAGGAATTTCAACAATTAACCCTTCTTTGGGTTTTAATTTTTGCTGAAGAAAATCTGGTAAACGTACTTTACCAATAAAACATAAACCTTGAGAATCTTTTTTATCGGCAGTAATTAAATTGGCTTTTTTAGCAATCTCACGCACTTCACTTTTTTGAAGCTCTCCAATTGGAAATAGCGCTTTTGCTAATTGTGCTTGTGATAGCTGACACAAAAAATAAGATTGATCTTTGTTGGTATCTTTCCCAGAAAGTAATTGAAACACTGCTTCTCCATTATGTTCTATAACGCCTTTTCTGCAATAATGACCAGTTGCCACGTAGTCTGCTCCCAAATCTAAAGCGATTTTCATAAACACATCAAACTTTATTTCCCTGTTACACAAAACATCTGGGTTTGGTGTTCTTCCTTTTTCATATTCGTTAAACATGTAATCGACAATGCGTTCTTTATATTGCTCGCTTAAATCTACTGTTTGAAAAGGAATTCCTAATTTTTCAGCAACTAACATAGCGTCATTACTATCGTCAAGCCAAGGACACTCATCAGAAATAGTTACAGAATCGTCATGCCAGTTTTTCATAAACAGACCAATCACTTCATACCCTTGCTCTTTAAGCAAATAGGCAGCAACACTTGAATCTACGCCTCCAGAAAGTCCTACGATTACTCTTTTTTTCATAATTATTGTCCTTAAAAATCAGGACTATTTTTTAATGACTGCAAAGATACAAGATTTTAATTTTTTTAACTCGTAATCTATTTATCAAATCGCTACGTATATTTTGTTGAATGTTTTATTGTAAAAGTTTAACAAAATATTTATACTTTTTGTTTAATCTTTCTTTAATTTTGTAAAACAAAAATATTAACAAACAAAAATTATTTACTATGAAAACTTTAAGAAAACTTCCATTCTTTCTACTTTTAATCACCTTAATCTGGTCATGTAGCGACGACGACGACGCAACTATGGTTGTGCTACCTCAGCCAATGAATATTGTTGAAACGGCTCAAGCAACACCAGATTTAAGTATTCTGGCTCAAGCGGTTGTACAAGCAGATTTAGCAGGTGCACTAAGTGCATCTGGAGATAGAACAGTCATGGCACCAACCAACGCTGCATTTACAGCATTTTTAGACGCTAACGGATTTAATGCGCTATCTGAGGTTCCAGACGATGTGTTAACACAAATTCTTTTAAATCATGTTATCGATGGATCTAATATCACTTCGGCTGCACTTTCTGGAACTACAGGATATGCTACTACCTTAGCCTCTGGTCCTGGAAATACAAATTTAAGCATATACTACAATGGTAATAATGGTGTTACTTTTAACGGTGCTTCACAGGTGGTTTCTGGATTAGCAGATATTGCTGCTACAAATGGCATTATACATGTTGTTGATGAAGTAATTGCGTTACCAACGCTACTAACATTTTCTACAGCCGATAGTACTTTTGATAGCTTAGAAGCTTCCGTACTTTTATCAAGTCAGGCAACTGTTGCCACAGCATTGACTGATGCCTCATCAACCTCTCCACTAACCGTACTTGCTCCTACAAATACAGCGTTTGCTGCCTTATTGGATAGTAATCCTGCCTGGAACAGCCCTGAAGATATTGATGCTTCTTTATTAACAGCTGTTTTAACACACCACGTAACCGCTGGTAACGTAACCTCAGGTAATTTAACTAATCCTGGAACAACGACAGTAACGAGTGTTCAAGGTCAGGATTTTTCGATTATCTTACCTGGAACTAATAATAATATAGCAGATGTTACTGATGGAGCAGGAAATACAGATATTGGCATAATAGCAGTAGACGTACAAGCATCCAACGGTGTTATACATGCAGTTAATAAAGTATTATTACCTATGCAGTAAGCCTTTAAGAGGTTCTCTTAGCATATAAGATTAATAGCAAAATAATACTTCTTGAAAGAACAAAGCGCTTAGAAAATTTCTAAGCGCTTTGTTTTTATTGTTTTTTGTATGGATTTTTACTGCGTCGTGTAAAATCTTTTTCCTTTACAAATTTACCGTCCTCATAAAACTTCCAGATACCATGCCGTCTGTCTTTTTGGTAAACGCCCTCCATTTCTATTCTGCCTTTAGCATCATAAATTTTAGCTGGACCGTGTAATTCTCCGTTTTGGTAATTAAAGATTCTAATAAGTGTTCCAGATTCTGAATACCAACGCGATTCGCCAACTACAATGCCAGAGCTGTAATTTTCTTTTTTAGCTAATTGCCCGCTTAAATAATAAGTATTTTTTTCGCCCTCTAATTTGCCTTTGTTATCGTAATACTCTTCGGTCATTACAACATTAGATTTATTATGATAGTAAATCCACTTCCCAACGTAAGTCTTCCCTCTCATTTTACCTTCACTAATTACATTTTTTGTTGAGGAATAAAATTTTACTTCTGCTAAATCGCTATTTGGACTGTAGGTTCTTGTAGCTGTTAACACGGGCTTGCTATCTATATTTTTATAGAATTTAAAAGTACCTACTTCTTCTCCATGATTAAATTCACCTTCATAGCGAAGCACTTTAGTGTCTTCAAAATTCTTTTTCCAGATACCATGACGCTGTCCGTTGGCATCTGTTTTGTTAAAGTCCTGAGCGAAACCTATGCTCGAAATGAGGGTTAATAAAATTAGTATGGTTTTATTCATTTTTAATATTTTTTTTAAAAGCTTAGACGAGGCTTTAGCTTTACAATAACGTTTATACTATCTATCTAATTGTATTAACCAAAAAAGCTGCCAAACTTAGTTTTGAGTGGCAGCTTTTAGAAGTTTATTTAACTTATTTTTTCTTATTTTTTTTTTGCGCTTGCTTTTGTTGCTCTGCCTGCTCCATCATTTCTTTCATTTTTTTCTGAAACTTACTTTCTTTCTTAGGCTTTGCTTTTTGCACTTGTATTTTGGCGTGTATTTTATCTTCGTCTAAAATAAAATTCTTTATAACTATTAAAATACCAATACTAATTAAGTTAGAGATAAAATAGTATAAACTCAATCCAGAAGCATATTTATTAAAGAATACAATCATCATGATTGGTGCAAAATAAATCATGTATTTCATCATTTTTTGCATGTCTGGCATCCCTTCCTGCACTGGTGCGGCAGAGGCGGCCTGTTGTCCTGTTGTCATTTTCATGTAAAAGAAAATAGCAACACCAGCTAAAATTGGAAATAAACTTACATGATCTCCATAAATAGGGATATCGAAAGGTAATCTCGCTACGACATCGTACGACGATAAATCGTCTGCCCAGAGAAACTTTTTTTGTCGCAATGCAAAAGCAGTTGGGAAGAACATAAATAACGCATAAAATACTGGCATTTGTATTAATGCTGGTAAACAACCCGCTAATGGGCTTGCACCTGCCTTATTTTGTAACGCCATAGTTTCCTGCTGTGCCTTCATTTTGTTATCCTTATGTTTCTCGCGAATAGCATCTAATTCTGGCTTAAGAATTTTCATTTTCATTTGCGACAAGTACTGCTTGTATTGTACAAAAGACATGGCTAATTTAATTAGCACTGTCATTACAATTATGGCAATACCAAATGGTAAAAAGGAACTTAAAAAACCAAATAACGGAATAAATAAATACTCATTTATCCATCCAAAAATACCCCAACCAAGTGGAATACTTTCTTCTAAATTTTTATCGTAAGCTTTTAAGATTTTACTATCTGTGGGTCCGTAAAACAATCCGAAATTTTCGTTAAGCTCATTTCCCGATAATGCTAACGTGGTTTTAGCTGAAAACTTTTTTGTAAACAAGGTGTCTATCGTTTCCTCTTCAACCAAATCTGTAGAATTTAAAGTAATAGACTTTAACGGCTTATTGTTTGTAACCAATATAGAGCTAAAAAAATGTTGTCTAAACGATAACCAATCGAGATCTTCAACTGTTTCTTCGTCTTCTCCTGTTTGCGACAGCTTATCGATATTACCATCGTCATGCTGGTAGGTTAAACGTGTGTAACGATTCTCGTAGCTAATACTTTGATCATGACGTTTTGCTTTTTGAGACCAGTCTAATTTTATATCCTGTGACCCATTAATTACATTATTTAATCCCTGAGATTTTATGGTAAAATCTACCATATAATCGTTTGGTTTTATAACGTATAAATATTCTAAAAATTTAGATTCGGACACCTTAAGTTTCATTGAAACTAAGGTGTTTTCGCCATTTTTAGTTACAGTTGGCTGGAACGGAAGCTCGCTGGTATTAAAAATACGACTCCCTGTTGTACCAAAATTAATATTAAAATTTGCGTTGTTATCCTTTACTAAATAAATAGGAATAGAATCGAAATCGACAAACTTATTAAGTTTCACTTCAGATAAATGTCCTCCAGTTCTTGAAAATGTTAATGTAAACACCCCATTATCTACAACAGTTTTCTCTTCGCCAGACGTCTTAAATGCGTGAGCAAAGGCTCCATATTTATTTTGAAGTGCAACTTGTTGTAAAGAATCTCCAGCCATATCGGTAGAAAAATCTTTGGCTGTGGTTACCTTTGTTTCTTCTGGAGTTACTGTTTTAGCTTTAGCATTTTCAGCATCAATTTGTTCTTGTTTTGCTTTTTCTTCGGCAGCAACTTCTTCTGGTGAAGGTTGATTTTGCCACATCATAAACAATAAAATTCCGAATATAAGTACAAAACCTACTATCGACTTTACATCTAATTTCTTTTCTTCCATATTATTTATGTCTTTCGACTGTGCTCAAGCTATACTTTAGCGGTAATTTAGTTATTTAATCTATAAAACCTGTCTGATTGAAAAAAACGTACAGGTTCTACTATTCTGGTTTAAAGAATTACAATTCAAAAAGTAATCCGTTATTTATTTTGTGCCATTGTGACACCTTATTTAGATTTATGGTATTTAAGTGCAGCTGCAACAAACGCCACGAATAGTGGATGCGGACTGGCAACTGTACTTTTATATTCTGGGTGGTATTGCACACCAACAAACCATGGATGATCTGGAATCTCTACTATTTCTACAAGGTTAGTATCAGGATTTAAACCTGTGGCAATCATGCCTTTTGCTTCTATTTGCGATTTGTAGTCGCTATTAAATTCGTAACGGTGTCTGTGACGCTCTTTAATAATCTGGGTGTCATATAATCTTCCTGCAATACTATCTTGAGTTAATTTACAATCCCAAGCCCCTAAACGCATAGTGCCTCCTTTGTCCTTAACGTTTTTTTGCTCTTCCATTAAATTAATGACAGGATGGGTAGTACTGTCGTCCATTTCTGTAGAGTTAGCATCTTCCAAGTTTAAAACATTACGAGCAAACTCTATAACTGCCATTTGCATACCTAAACAGATACCTAAAAATGGAATATTATTTTCTCGCACATATTTAATGGCATCAATTTTTCCTTCAATACCACGTTCTCCAAAACCAGGAGCGACTAAAACACCATCTAAATGTGATAACATAGCTTTTACATTGTCTTCATTTAAATATTCGGAGTGAATAGATTCTACATTAACTTTTACTTCATTTTCTGCACCTGCATGAATAAAAGCCTCTAAAATAGATTTGTAACAATCCTGAAGCTCTACATATTTACCAATCAAGCCAATAGTGACTTCAGATTTTGGGTTTTGATGACGCTCTAAAAAGGCATTCCATTGTTCTAAATTTGGTACATTACTTTCCAAATTAAGTTTCTTTAAAACCACTTTATCTAAGCCTTGCTCTAACATTAAGTTAGGGACATCGTATATAGTAGAAGCGTCTATAGCTTGTATTACAGACTCTCTTCTTACGTTACAAAAACGTGCTAATTTATCGCGTAAATCTTCTGGTAATTCATGCTCTGTACGGCATACCAAAATGTCTGCCTGTACACCACTTTCCATTAAAGTTTTAACGCTATGCTGCGTTGGTTTTGTTTTTAACTCGCCTGCTGCAGATAAAAAAGGTACTAATGTTAGATGGATAACCAAAGCATTATGCTCTCCCAATTCCCATTTTAACTGTCTTACCGTTTCTACATACGGTAAAGATTCTATATCACCAACTGTACCGCCAATTTCTGTAATTACAATATCGTAATCTCCAGAATTTCCAAGAATTTGGATACGACTTTTTATCTCGTCTGTAATGTGTGGAATAACCTGTACAGTTTTGCCTAAAAATTCGCCTCTACGCTCTTTTTGTATCACGCTTTGGTAAATACGACCAGTGGTTACATTATTTGCCTGACTTGTAGGTACGTTTAAAAAACGCTCGTAGTGGCCTAAATCTAAATCGGTTTCTGCACCATCGTCTGTAACATAACATTCGCCATGCTCATAAGGATTTAAAGTACCAGGATCGATATTAATGTATGGGTCTAATTTTTGTATTGCAGTTCTGTAACCTTGAGCCTGAAGAAGTTTCGCTAAAGAAGCTGCTATTATTCCTTTTCCAAGAGAGGAAGTTACACCTCCAGTTACAAATATGTATTTTGTTGTAGTTGCCATTGCGCGTTGTTAAACGCGAGCAAATTTACAATTTTAAGTTGAAAAGTTAGGCGTTTAAACTTTTATTTTTAGAGGAATATAAACGATAATGTTAACCTTTTCTATTGTGTAACATTAAGTAATAAAGATCCACTTTAAAATACTTAATGAAACATAAAGTAAACAATAGTAATTGTCACTAAAAAGAAACATTAAGCCACATAGGAAAAGCCACTTGCATGACACAAGTGGCTTTTCTAAGCTATAGCTATTCTATAAAAACTACATTTTACCAGTTTGTTGGGTGGGGTTTTTATGTTCGTTTTTGAGAATGATATAGAATGTTAAAGTACTTATAGATGTTTCCAAATTTTTATGTTTGACTTATTCAGGAAAATAATAAGAAAAATTTAAAATTCAACTTGTGTTCAATCAAACCGTTTGCGCCAATTTACTGCCCTACTTTACATACACAAAACGTTTAAACAAACACCTAAACCCTAAATCTTAGCAAAATTACGCTGAATATTCCTTACCAATTCTTCCAAACCATTTAATTTAAGTGTATAAACGGTTTCCAGCATTTCACCTAATTTTCCTTTAGGAAAGCCTTTATTGTGATACCAAACCACATAATATTCTGGTAAGTCTATTAAATAACGGTCTTTGTATTTGCCATAAGGCATTTTAGTATGCGCCAATTTAATAAGAAACGTTTTATCTGGCTGCAGCATATTGTTATTTGGATTTAAACTTTTCTAAACGTTTTAATTCTTTGTTTACAAAGGCAACCCATTGTTCCTGCCCTTCTGTATTCATAGAGAAATCACTTTCTTTATCATACAGTTGTTGCATCTCGCTTAAATCTTTATTGGCTTGTATATGAAGTTTATTAAGATCTTGTGCAATGTTTTTAGACACCTTTAATTTGGAAATTTTTTCTCTAAAATATCTAACGTTTAGCTCTGTAATATCGAAATGAAACTGCTCGTGTCTTAAAATATTATTATCTATTAATTCCTTTTTACACCAAGAATGTTCCGGATAGAAATGGGCAAAAACTTTTGTTTTAAAACCCGTGATACCACGTAAATTACTTTTTTCAATGGAATAACTAAATGTAATCCCAGAAGCTGTAACTGCAACTGCATTAACAGATTGGTCTGGTTCGCCTTTAAAATCTGCCCAGTTTAGTCTATGGTTTTCGTGCCACGAAAACTCAGACGTATCGCTTTTAAAGCAAAGCAGAAACCCTATAATTATAAATAATTTACTCATGCTTAAACGTTATAACCCATTAAAAACGAAATAAAAAGTCAACTTATTGTTTTACCTCGTCGATTTCCAAATTGTTATACTGCACTAAATACACACTGTCGTTATAATAGCCTCCAAATAATTTCTTTTTGTAAGCAAATTTATTCTCGACGTAAGAGGTTAAAGGCGACGCTTCTACAGATTGATATAAATCCTGAGAGGTTACCAAACGTAACACAACATCCATGGTTAAATCGAAACCGCGAATAGCATAATCGTTTGGCGAAACTTTATATTGGCGCTTATACTCCTCTACAAATGAATTTGTAGCTTCTGAATTAATCATTTTTTTAATTGAAGGATAGGTAAAATGCAGATTAGACAAGTGGTAATTTGAAACCTCCTCGTCCTCGAAAGCTTTATTTTGATTTGTTGTCGCTAGTGTAATCTGGGTTTTGTCTTTTTGCAATCCATTTAATATACTTGATACATTAGATACAAATCCTGCATTGTCGGTTTCTAAAAACACGACATTATTACCTGGTTTAATAACATTTATTAAATCCTGCTCTATAATATAGTATGCATCTTTTTGCGTTTTCTTATCTATACGAGAGCTCACTAATTTTGCTTTTGCAAATTTACCTTTAAGCATGGTACTTGTGGCTTTGCGTTTTAAATCTGAAATAATTATAATTTGTGCTGTAGAGTCTGCTTTAAAGTAATTAATAACTTTAAGTTTTAAGTTTTCATCATCTGGTCTGGACTGAAACACATTTCTGCCTACGTTTACTTTTTTAACTACTGGAGAAACAATAGGTACATTGTCGTTTTCTAATGCGTTAGCTACAAGGTTGAAATTTTTAGGCAATAATGGTCCTATGACCGCATTGGTACGAGAAAAATCGTTACTTCGTAATATGGTATTGATTTGGCTTTGCCTGTTTTGCGTGTCGTAAACATCTACTTTTAGGTTTATGCCTAACTTTTTAAGGGAATCGAAAGCGATTAAAACACCTGAATAAAAATCTAATGTTACACCTAAAGTTCTATCATTTTTAATTTTACGCTTGGCATCGAAAACAGAGTCTGTATTTACTTCGTTAAGTGTAAAAGGAAGCATTACAGCAATGTTTTTAACATTGGTGTCTATAGCGCTATTAGATAGTTTTATAAACTCTGATGGCTCATTTATACCATTATCATGCGTCGTACCAGTATCGGTTGTTGTTATAGAAGTGTCTAAAGGCACTCTTAAAATCATACCCTCTTTTAATCCTGTTGTGGCAAGTTCTGGATTTAAAGCTTCTAAAGCAGATTGTTCTAAGCCTAATTTTACTTTTAATCTGTAAAACCCTTCTTTTGGTAATACTTTATAATAACTATATTCTTCGTCGAAAGTCTTTACTTTATCCTTTTCAATATTAGGAACATTAATAACCTGTCCAGGCTTTAGCATCCCTTCCATGTCTGGATTTAATGCCTCTAATTCCTGAACAGTAATACCATATTTGTAAGCAATACGCCATTTTCCTTCTTTGGGTTGTACCACATAAGTGGTGTTTGGTGCATTTTCGTAGGTAATAATTTTTTTATATACCGGAATTTGTAATTTATCTCCTTTTCTAAGATTGTTCGCATAAAGCGATTTATTATATTTTTTAATTTCATCTACTTCTACATTGTACTTTTTAGCAATGCTAAACAATGTTTCTTTCCGCTTTGTCTTATGCGTAATATAACGTTCTACAGTTTTTTCTACAACTTGAACTTTATCGTTATTAGTTGCTGTTGCAGGGTTTGTAGTAATAACCGAAGAATCACTACTTTCCTTAGGTATAATTAAAACTGCATTTGGTCTTAATTTTTCTCGCGCATCTGGATTTAATGCATAAATGTTTGCTGTAGAAACATTATATTTTTTTGCAATGCTCTCTATAGTTTCTCCAGATTTGACTCTGTGCGTGCCATATTTTTGTGCATTGGCAGAGGCACAAGTGACTAGCATAAAAAAGCTAAGGATGTATATTATTTTCTTCATATGTTTATAATACGTTTGTTATTGCGTTAGCGGTTGCAGTGGCATCCTTTTTTTGCTGCCATATATGGCAAAAAAAGATATAACGGAAAACGCGACCCTTGTGGTAACGCCCTAATTATTATTTTACTCCCACTCAATGGTTGCTGGTGGTTTACTACTAATATCGTAAACTACTCTATTAACGCCTTTTACTTTGTTTATTATATCGTTACTGGTTTTTTGCAGAAATTCGTAAGGTAAATTTACCCAATCTGCAGTCATTCCATCTGTACTTTCTACTGCTCTAAGCGCAACACATTTTTCGTAGGTACGCTCGTCTCCCATCACGCCAACACTGTTTACTGGCAGTAAAATCGCGCCTGCCTGCCATACTTTGTCGTACAGTCCAGCGTCTTTTAATCCGTTAATAAATACGGCATCGACTTCCTGCAAAATACGAACTTTTTCTGGAGTAATATCTCCCAAAATACGTATAGCCAAACCTGGTCCTGGAAACGGATGACGCCCTAAAAGCGTTTTATCCATACCCATGGATGCACCCACTCTACGCACCTCATCTTTAAACAAGGCTTTTAATGGTTCTACTATTTTAAGTTTCATAAAATCTGGCAATCCGCCAACATTATGATGACTTTTAATAGTTGCGCTTGGACCTCCTGTTGCACTTACACTTTCTATAACATCTGGATAGATTGTGCCTTGCGCTAAATAGGTTACGTCTGTTATTTCATGTGCTTCATCATCGAACACCTCTATAAAAACACGACCTATGGCCTTACGCTTTTCTTCCGGGTCGCTCTTTCCTGCCAAGGCATCCAAAAAGCGTGCCGAAGCATCTACGCCTTTAACGTTAAGTCCCATGTCTTTGTATTGGTGCAGGACTTCGGTAAATTCGTTTTTACGAAGTAAGCCGTTATTAACAAAAATACAATACAGGTTTTCACCTATGGCTTTATGTAGCAGCATGGCTGCGACTGATGAATCTACACCACCAGATAAGCCTAACACCACTTTACCATCTCCTATTCTCTTTTGTAGTGCTTCTACAGTTTCTTCTACAAAAGCATTTGGCGTCCAGTCCGGATTGACATTTGCAATTTTAATTAAAAAATTTTCTAACAGTTGTTTTCCATCTGTTGAGTGATAAACTTCCGGGTGAAATTGTATAGCGTAGGTGTTTTCTTCTTCAATTTTATAGGCTGCGTTTTTTACATCGTGCGTGCTGGCTAATAATTTGCCATTAGTTGGCAAACTTTTAATGGTGTCGCTGTGGCTCATCCAAACCTGACTGCCTACAGAAATACCTTCTAAAAAAGTGTCCTTTTCTACAAAACTTAAATTAGCACGTCCATATTCGCGTGTGTTGGATTCTGCTACTTCACCACCAGAAAAGTGGGCTAAATATTGCGCACCATAACAAACCGCAAGCATTGGTTTAATACCACGAATAGCTTTTAAATCTGGGTGAAAAGCTTCAGTAGACCTAACAGACATAGGGCTTCCAGATAGAATAACAGCTTTATAATCGTCTAAGTTTTTTGGAATTTTATTGAATGGGAATATTTCGGAATAGATGTTAAGTTCTCTTACTCTACGCGCAATAAGTTGTGTGTACTGCGATCCGAAATCTAAAATTAATACCTTGTCGTGTTGCATACGCAAAAATAGTAATAGATTTCGTTAATTCTAATTTATAAATAATGATTTTTCGTCTGTTTTGTTAACATTATTTTCAACAAAAGAAAATTTTAAATTTTAACCAATTTTATACTTTGAATCACCTCATTTGTTTCAATTTTTAAGAAATATATTCCTGTTTTAAAAGCGGAAAGATCTAAACTAAACTTATTGTTATGTAATGTGGAAGTGTTAATTGTTTTCGACAGTATTTCCTTTCCTAACATGTTGTACAATGTTAAGTCTATAATTTCTGAAGCGTTTTCAAAATTGACAGTTGTTATTGCTTTTACAGGGTTTGGCGCGATTTTAAATGCTGAAAATTTTTCCTCATCTATACCAAGCGTATTCCCATCGATTGCCCATAACGTAGCATTTAGTAACAGGGTTCTAAAATTTGTATTTGAAGAATAATCGCTTCCGTTATGTCCTAAAGCAGTATAAAACGATCTTATTCCTGTTAGTGTAACATCTGGCGTAGTGGCATTGTTGTCATGATTGTAAGTAATGGATTCTTTAAACCATGTTGTTGGTCTGGCTGCATCGTAGCTGTTGCTTCCTGTAGATTCAACTTCTAACAAGACCGTGTTATCTGAACTTAGCTGCCCACCGTTGAGTTCCCAGTAATAATACTCCTCGCTTTTATTCCAAATACTGCCAACTGGACCTAAAAAATTAGTAATAGGATTACTTGCTTTTACTTCCATATCTGCGTTAAAATTATTTGCTGTATGGTTAGGACTGTTTTGTACAATACCACCAACTAACTCATTGTAGAATGGCCAAACCTGGTCGCGATAAGTATCTGTAGCAGCATGAATGCCTACAAAACCATTACCGTTTGCTATAAAGTTTTCCAAGGCAGTTTTTTCGGAAGCAGATAATAAATCACCATCACTACCGGTTTCATCACTTCCAGACGTGTTTAAAAAAACTACTGCACTATACTGTGCTAAATTAGCTGGTGTAAACACACTCGAATCTTGTGAGTTATCTACATTAAACCCATTGCTTGTTCCGAATTCTTCAAACATAGTAATGCCTGCATTAATTGCACTGGTATGTCTAAATTGATTGGTTTCATGAAACACAAGTATACGGTCTTGCGAGAAAGAAAGTACTGAAAACAATAAGAATGAAAGGAGGAATAGTTTATTCATTGTAAAGGATTTATAATTATATACGGATAGAAAATACCTAACAGATTTTTTTATAAAGTTACAACGGTAAAATCTCCTTTTAAGGGCTCTAAACTATTAATTAACTGCGGAATTAATTGGTCTCCAAATTCCAGATACAACTCGCTAAAATTGGTATTTCGTTCTTGTAAACTTTGATTTGGAAATAGCTGGTTTTGAAGTTGAGTCATACGCTCCACCTGATCTTTTAATTTTCTTTTTTGAGCAGTTAACAATCGTTTTTCAAGATGCTCCAACCCATTAATCTGTTTTTTTTCTTGAGCTGCAACTGCACCTTCAAAGGATTCATCGGTTTTTTGAGCTAATGCATATAAATCTTTAAACTGATTTTTTAAATGTGCTATTTGCTTAGAAAAATCTACATCGATGTTAGAGATTTCTCTTACTTTTTTGTTAATAAAAGATTCTCTTTTCAGGAATAAATCTTGAATAGAAATATTGAGTTTTTTAAGTTTTTCTGCTTGCTGTCTGGTTTTTATTAATACCGAATTTCGCAACAATAGTATTGGAAACACCACGTTATTTGCCTTGAAATTTTCTTTTAGCTGAAACCAATACGCCAACTCTCCTCCTCCTCCAATATAACATAGATTTGGTAAAATAACTTCCTGATATAAGGGTCTTAAAATTACATTTGGCGAAAAACGCTCTGGGAAATTATTGACTTCATTTAAAATTTCGTCCTTACTCCATGACATATTGGTGTTTAATGCTTTATAAACCCCATCTTCCAAAACGATGCGTTCTCTAATATTCTCTTTTAAATAGAATAAATTTATCGCTCTTGGGTTTACTTGAATTGGGTAATCTTTATCCTCTATGGCTTCAATTTTAGCATTCGTTTTTAAAACGGCTTCCTCTGCTGTTTGGTCAACTAATTCTTTTTCAAGTTGTGGTATAAATAGTTGTTTTAATTCTGGAGAGTTAGCCTCTATTATAACCAGACCGTAATCTTGAAATAATTCATTTGCCAAATAGAATGTTGCCTTAGCCAAGGTGTCATGCTCTAAATAAGCTTTCTTAAAAAGTGTTCTAAGAAAATCGGCATTTTTACCAATACCTAACTCTTGAGAAAAAGTCTCGAAAACAGCTTCTAATCCTTGCGTATTTAATGCTCCAACTGCTCCAGAGGCGCTTCGGTTCCATCTAATTTTCTTTCCTTTAAAATTGAAATAATTTATTTCTTCGAAATCATGATCTTCGGTAGCCATCCAATAGACTGGCACAACATTATAATCGGGATACGCTGCTGTTAATTGCTTTGCCAAATTTATAGTTGAAACTATTTTATGCAAAAAATATAATGGTCCAGTAAATAAATTTAATTGGTGACCAGTGGTTACTGTAAACGTGGTGCTATTACCTAATGCTTCAATATTTGCAGAAGTAGCATTAGAACTATCGACATTCTCATACTGTTTTTTCAAACTATTAACTAAAATAGCTCTTGTTTCTTGACTAAAAACTGCTTGCTTTTCTTCAATTTGAGCTTTAAAATTTTCGAGTTTTGGGAAGCGATTATAGAGTGGTTTTAAGTTATCAGCCTCAGCTAAATAATCGCAAATAAGTTGAGAAAAATATCCTGTGGATTTATACGAGATGTAATTTATTGGCATAAAAGATTGCTTATTCTTTGTAAATATAAGGCTCTTTGCACTAATGTTCGTCTTAAAATTAACATAAAAAAATGAAAAAATTGCTTGATTTTCAGTATCTTTAATGGTTACTCATTAAAACTTTCAATGCTATGAAAACGCTTAATATCAGTACAATAAAAGTAAAATCTATTACTTTTTTATTCCTGTTGTCTATATGTTTTTGCTACTCGCAAAACATCCAGGAATTTAGAGGTAAAGTAGTTAACAGTGATACAAATAAAAAATTAGCATTAGCTAACTTAATGGTTGTTGGCACCAATATAAGCACAGTTACAAACAGTGAAGGCGATTTTTTATTAAAAATCCCGACAGAGCATATTAATAAGTCTGTTATGGTGTCTTACATTGGGTATAAAAAGCAGGAAATTCCAATCTCTAAATTTAAGAAAAATAACAATAAAATAGAACTTACTGAAGCCGCCACTGTATTAGCACAAATAGATGTAAATGTCCCAAAAGATGCCGAGACCTTAGTGAGAAAAGCGCTAAGTCTTAAAGGTGAAAATTATGTAAATAACGAGGCTGTAATGACTGGTTTTTACAGAGAGACAATAAAAAAGCGGAATAAAAACGCATCGCTTTCTGAAGCTGTTTTAAAAATATATAAACAACCTTACGTGTCCAGCAAAAAGGACGCAATAACATTAGTTAAATCCAGAAAGAACACCGACTATTCTCGTTTAGACACCTTAGCGCTTAAACTGCAAGGCGGACCTTTTAGTATGCTTTATACAGATGTTATGAAATATCCCGAATACATTTTTACAGAGGATAATTTAACCAACTATACGTTTAATTTCGACCGTTCCACACAAATAGACAATAAGCTGGTATACGTAGTAAATTTTAAACAAAAAGAAGAAATTATTACACCATTATATTATGGACAATTGTACATAGATGCTTCTACTTATGCACTAACAAGTGCTATTTATAACCTTAATGTTGAAGACAGAGATTTAGCCAGTAAAATGTTTGTTAGAAAAAAGCCACGAAAAGCAGATGTGTATCCAACCGATGCTGCCTATCGTGTAAATTACAGAATTAAAGATGGCAAATGGTACTTTGGTTACAGCAACATACTCCTTACATTTAAGATTAATTGGAAGAACAAACTCTTTAACAGTCGCTATACGCTGGAAAGCGAAATGGCGATTACCGATTGGGATCAAAACACCACAGCTTTTGTTAACCGACCAAAAGACAGGTTGAAGCCAAATACCATCATGATAGACGAAGCCTCTGGCTTTTCGGATCCTGAATTTTGGGGAGAATACAACATTATTGAACCCGAGAAATCCATAGAATCTGCAATTAAAAAAATTAGCAAACAGTTGAAAAAAGCATAGGTATTAAATATACTCACGGTACTGCAGCACTCTAAAATCGAACGTTGTAAAATTTGGGTTATTTGCTTTTAGTTGTTTGTATAATGGATTGCTCCCTATCGAAATGTTTGCGGCACCAGAAGAAGAGGTTAACGAAACCGTTTTAATTTTTCGCGGTTTAACAGCAGTGCCAAGATTTTTGTCTGCTAACAAAAATTCATGAATTTTTGGTGTTTCTTTAGAAACTAAATTTAATTTTAAATCGTGGGCTTTTAAATGTCTTCTAAAAAAGTATTCTGGACCATTTTTGCTATTGCCTCCTATAAATAAAAGTGTGTTAATATTTGGGTAGGTTTTAAGGTAACCCACTATATTACGAAGTTTTATGTTCTGCATACCTAAATCTGAAGCATCAATTTTAGAACGTTCACAACTCTCTACTATATCGCAAACACCAATCTTGTTTTTTATTAAAAAATCTTGACGCTGCTTTATAGCTTCATTAGAATTATCGTACCTTAAATTGAGATTGTAAATTTCATCAATAAACAACCACAAACTATTGTAGTAACTACCATAGCAAAAATTCACATCTTTTTCTAACAAATCTCCGGTTGTAAATCTTGGTGGTGGTAATGTCCCTACAATTAACTTCTGAGTATCTTTTTTAATAAACGGTTTGTATGGATGCTTGTGTTTAAACATGAAGTTACAAACTCTTTAAAAGTTTTTCGACTTCGTTAATAGTTGTTCGGTATTTTGTTTTGTTTGGTTTGGTCATGTGTTTAGATTCTGTTGAAATTTCATTTAAAATCGCCTTAGCCTCAGCACTATTGTTTTTATTTAAAAGAAATTTTGCCAATACTAAACGCTCATTGTAATTAGAGTAACGTTGATCTATGGATTTTAAATGCTTTAAGGCAGCTTCAGAATGACCTGATTTATCTAAGGCTAAACCATATATGAATTCAGATTTTGAATTATTAAATTCTGAATGACTTTTTAGCTCTTCGGCATAAGCGATAGTTTTATTATAATCTCCAAGTTCGTAATAAGCAGCAATAAGTTTTTCAAGAATAAAATAATCGTTTTGATCTTTATCTTTTAAAGCTACTTCATAATGCTGGATTGCATTGTTATAATCCTTCATCTCAAAATATGCATCTGCTAAATTCAATCTGTTTTGAAACGTCTCTGAAAACTGAAGTGTTTTGTTTAAATCTTTCACCTTCTTGGTTGGCACTAATACCGAGGTTAAATTATCTTTAATAATGCCTGCATCCCTTTTATTATAAACTTGCGTAATGAGGTAAATAATAGAGCCAATTGCAGGAATAAAAATGATTAAAAAAATCCAATAGTAATCGTTTTTATTTTTAATTAAATGATAAATACAGAAAATCTGTAAGGCTACAATAAGGTAATAATACATTAGTTAAAATTTGTTTAAAGTGCTAAATATAGTAAAGAAAGCCACAAAATAATTATTACCTTTAAAGAAATTGATAATATAAAATTACATGGGAAGAGGAGACAAAAAAACAAAACGCGGAAAAATTAGCAGAGGTACTTTTGGAGTAAAAAGACCGAAAATTAAAAAGCGTATTCGTCCAGAAACAAAAATTGCTATCGATAAAAAAATTAAGCCGTAATTATCGAGTAAAAACCAAATGATTTTTACTCGATAATTCGTCGCTTAAACCATAGCCTTCTGCTGTAAACCCTTTTAGATCCTCTATAGTTTCAGCATCATTATCCACAATGTATCTTGCCATTAGACCTCGTGCTACTTTAGCAAAAATGGCTATTGTTTTATATTTTCCGTTTTTAAATTCTTTAAAATCTACAGTTACTATTGGCACTTTTAATGCTTTAGTATCTATTACCTTAAAGTATTCATTACTTGCTAAGTTTACAAAAACCTCATTGTCTTCGAGTTCCTCATTTAAAGCTTTTACAATATTTTTTTTCCAAAATTCGTATAGATTTTTTTTGGTTCCAACTGGCATTTTAGTGCCCATTTCTAAACGATAGGCTTGTATTAAATCTAATGGTTTTAATAACCCATATAAACCAGAGAGGATACGCACTTTATCTTGTAAAATATCAATTTTATCTTCAGGAATAGTGTAGGCATCTAAGCCTCTATACACGTCTCCATTAAAAGCATAAACGGCTTGCCTTGCATTATCTTTTGTAAAAGGCAATTGCCATTCTTGATTGCGCTCATAATTTAGTTTACTTAAAGCATCACTAATACTCATAAGTTTAGATAAACTTTTTACAGACTTCTTCTTTAAAATTTTATTTAAACGTTGAGATTGTTCTAAAAACAGCGCTTCTGAGGCTTTTATAATTGGTAACTTGGTTTCAAAATCAAGAGATTTTGCTGGTGATAATACTAATTTCATTGCACATTTTTTTTCATTTCCGTGTAAACGGTAAAACCTATCGTTATAATGAACGAATTTACAATTTTAAGTCCTTTTTGTAATGGTATTAACAAAGATTTAGTCTATTAACAAATAGAGTCTGCCAATATTTGTAACTACTCTGCAATGTGCTTAGTGTAACCTCTCCATTTCTCTATACATTCTTGCATATCTTGAGGTACTGGTGTTTCAAAACGCATATATTCACCCGAAACAGGATGCTTAAACCCTAAGGTTTTGGCATGTAGTGCTTGGCGTGGTAATATTTTAAAACAGTTATCTACAAATTGCTTGTATTTAGTAAAGGTTGTACCTTTTAAAATACGTTCGCCACCATAACGCTCATCGTTAAAAAGGGTGTGCCCAATGTGTTTCATGTGCACACGTATTTGGTGTGTTCTACCAGTTTCGAGTTTACAACTTACTAAAGTAACATAGGTTAATCGTTCTAATACTTTAAAGTGTGTTACTGCTGGCTTCCCTTTGTCTTCATCATCATCGAAATACACAGTGTTTTGTAATCGGTTTTTTGGGTGTCTGCCAATATTACCTTCAATAGTTCCTTCGTCTTCTTCCATGTTTCCCCAAACAATCGCAACATATTCGCGTTCACTGGTTTTATCTTTAAACTGTTTAGATAAATGCGCCATGGCTTGCTCGGTTTTTGCTACCACTAACAATCCGCTGGTATCTTTATCTATTCTATGCACCAAACCAGGTCTGTCGCTGGAGTTTTTGGGTAAATTATCGAAATGATAAATCAATCCGTTTATTAGCGTTCCTGAGTAGTTACCATGACCTGGATGCACAACTATTCCTGCTGGCTTATTAACCACTAAAAGCACATCGTCTTCATAAACAATGTCTAATGGCATGTCTTCACCAACTAATAAATTTTCGAATGGTGGATGGGAAAATAATACGCGAATTTCGTCTAATGGTTTTACCTTATAATTAGATTTTATAGCAACATCGTTAACATAAATATTTCCTTCTTTGGCTGCAGCCTGAATTTTATTTCTCGTGGCATTTTCTACTTTATTCATCAACCATTTATCGATACGTAAAGGTGCCTGACCTTTATCTGCCGTAAATGAATAATGCTCGTAGCGTGTTTCTCCTGCCTCGTTTTTTTCTGGCGGTTGTGGTGTATAGTCGTCCATTAATTTTAGTTTGGACTGTTTCCGTTACCTAAAACCACATCAATTTTAGAATGCTTTGGCAACAATGTCCCTGGTTTAAGTGTTTTACCTTCAAAACGAAGACTTAACACTTCATCTTTACCAATATTGTCTACATATGTTTTCTTCCCTATTTCAAATTCTAAAGACTCTAAAGTAGGTCGTGCTTGACGAAAAGTACGATTAATAATATTAGGCACTGGTATTTTTCTGTAACCAGACGGATTAAGCGTGATGTAGATTTTTCGATTTTCCTTTACTTGCTCATTGGCAGGTGGATCTTGATCGATAACCGAAAATTTAGGATAGTCTGGATTAAAATTTGCAGAATCTTGAATTTCCATAACCAGATTATTTTTATCTAACTCTATTTTAGCCACGTTAATAGATTTTCCTTTAAGATTTGGAACGGTTTCAAAAGTGCCA
Source organism: Lacinutrix chionoecetis (assembly GCF_053604665.1). Classification (NCBI taxonomy): domain Bacteria; kingdom Pseudomonadati; phylum Bacteroidota; class Flavobacteriia; order Flavobacteriales; family Flavobacteriaceae; genus Lacinutrix; species Lacinutrix chionoecetis. Next base: position 5,499 of record NZ_JBSHNQ010000083.1, on the reverse strand, counting down.
TGGTTAGTTGTAATGTTAAGCCATTTCAACATTATAAAACACAGTACCACAACTGCCAGAATAGCTAATGCGAGTTGCTTAAAAAAAGTTTTGCTGGTTAGGAATTTTACGATACTCATTTGTAAATATTGTTAAAAATAGTATGGCAAATATATAAAAACAAAAAGGTTTTCGTTTGCTATTAAATAAATGATATTTTTACAAAACTCAATTTAAGATGAGTTATTGCATAATTAAATACATATCAAAATAAATTAATAAGATTACCGCTTTGCGGAAACTAAAGATGAAAAAAAATATCGCTATTATAATGGGTGGGTATTCTAGCGAATATCAGATTTCTTTAAAGAGTGGAAACGTTGTTTATAACACTTTAGACCAAGAGAAATATCACCTTTACCGTATTCATATTTTTAAAGAGAAATGGGTATTTATAGATGCTTATAATGCTGAATTCCCAATCGACAGAAATGATTTTTCTGTACTTGTAAACGAAACGAAAATCACATTCGACTGTGTGTTTAATGCCATTCACGGCTCTCCTGGAGAAAATGGTTTTATGCAAGCCTATTTTAAACTTATTGGTATGCCGCAAACCAGTTGCGACAGCTATCAAGCAGCCTTAACCTTTAATAAAAGAGATTGTTTAAGCGTATTAAAACCGTATGGTATTTTAACAGCTAATAGTTATTATTTTAATTTAGGTGATGCTATAAATGAAGAAGCAATAATAAATAAAGTAGGTCTACCATGTTTTGTTAAAGCTAATAAAGCTGGTAGTAGTTTTGGCATTTCTAAAGTGAATAAAAAAGAGGAGCTTGAAGCAGCTATCAATCATGCTTTGAAAGAAGACGATGAAGTTATTATTGAATCTTTTTTAGATGGCACCGAAGTATCGGTAGGCGTTATTACTTATAAAGGAAAAACCAAAGTCCTACCAATTACCGAAATTGTTAGTGAAAATGATTTTTTCGATTACGAAGCCAAATATCTTGGGAAATCTCAAGAAATAACACCAGCAAGACTCTCTAAACAGCAAGAGGAGAAAGTGAATACTGTTGCAAAGAAAATATACAATACCTTAAAAATGAAAGGCTACACAAGAAGTGAATTCATTTTTAAAGATGGAGAACCACATTTACTTGAAATTAATACGGTGCCTGGTTTAACTAACGAAAGTATTTTACCGCAACAAGCTGCTAAAGCAGGTATTAATTTAATGATGTTATTTGAAAGTGCAATTGAAGAGGCTTTGAAATAGGGTCAACTTATGATTTTACTTTAAATTTAACTTAAGACAAGAAGTTGCTGGTTAAATGATTTCAGTATTAAATTAGTAACTTTACTCAACTATTTTAACATTTACAATAGGTATTTACATAAATGGTAATAAACTTTTATCAATGAAACGAGCACTTTTTCCAGGATCATTCGACCCGATTACTTTAGGACATTATGATATTATTAAACGTGGTGTCACGCTTTTTGATGAAGTAATCGTGGCAATTGGTGTAAATGCAGATAAAAAATATATGTTTTCTTTAGAAGAACGTAAAAAATTTATTGAAGACACTTTTAAGGATGAGCCAAAGGTTAAAGTTGCTACTTATAAAGGATTGACCGTACAATTTTGCAAAGAAATTGGTGTAGATTTTATATTACGAGGTTTACGCAATCCTGCAGATTTCGAGTTTGAAAAGGCAATTGCACACACAAACAGAGATTTAGCTCCCATTGAAACCGTATTTCTTTTAACAGCGGCCAACACGTCATATATTGCTTCATCCATAGTTCGTGATGTTATAAGAAATAATGGAGATTACACGATGTTAGTACCAGATAGCGTGAGAGTAAAATAAAAAACGAGCCAAATGGCTCGTTTTTATATTAGAATTTATATTCCGATAATGGTTTTGGAAATTTCTCTGGATCTTCTGCCAAATGATATCTTGGATCGTCTATATCTTCAATAATCACTTCACGAAACTTAGGGCTTGCCTTGTAAAGTAATATTTTACAATCCTCGCTTAAATGCTTCAGTTTAATGCTTTTTCCTTCAGCTTCATATTTTTCAACAATATTAAAAATAGCTTCTAAAGCCGAATGGTCGCTAACTCGTGATTCAACAAAATCTATTTCTACATTTTCGGGATCGTTTTTTGCATCAAACTTATCGTTAAATGCCTGAATACTTCCGAAGAATAAAGGTCCCCAAATTTCGTAAACTTTAGTACCATCTTCACGTAAACGTTTTCTTGCACGTATTCGTTTTGCGTTTTCCCAAGAGAAAACTAAAGCGCTAATTATCACTCCAGCAATAACTGCAATGGCTAAATCGAAAACTATTGTTAAAGCAGAAACTGCCACCAAAACAATAACATCGCTTTTAGGGATTTTATTTAAAATTCTAAAACTCGACCAAGCAAAAGTTCCAATCACTACCATAAACATAACTCCAACTAAAGCTGCAATTGGTACTTGTTCTATTAATCCAGACGCAAAGAGTATAAAGGCTAATAAGGCTAAGGCAGCTACAATTCCAGATAATCTGCCACGACCACCACCTTTTATATTTATTAGCGATTGCCCAATCATGGCACAACCTCCCATTCCACCAAAAAACCCTGTAACAATGTTAGCTCCACCTTGTGCCAAACATTCTCTGTTAGAGTTTCCTCTGGTTTCGGTAAGCTCATCTACTAAATTTAACGTCATTAACGACTCTATTAAACCTATAGCCGCTAAAATTAATGCGTACGGAAAAATAAATTTCAAGGTGTCTAAATTAAATGGCACTTTATTAAAAATATCCCATTGAAAACTTGGCAAACCACCTTCTAAACCTGCTCCTCCTCCATCTTTTATAAAACTACCTACTGTTGCAACATCGAGGTTTCCAAAAATTACTATAGCAGAAACCACTAAAATTGCGATTAAGGCTTCTGGTAATTTTTTAGTAAGTTTTGGTAGACCAAACATAATGGCCATGGTTAAAAGTACTAAGCCAATCATAATATACAGTGCGCTACCTTGCATCCAGACTTTTTCACCACCAACCACTTCTTTAAACATACCTAATTGGGATAGAAAAATAACTATTGCGAGACCATTTACAAAGCCCATCATTACTGGATGCGGAATTAATCTTACAAATTTCCCGAGTTTAAAAACGCCTGCCAGCATTTGTATAATTCCCATTAAAATAACCGTGGCAAATAAGTAATACAATCCTAATTGTTCACTTTCTGCGCCCATGGCATTACCTTCGGCAACCAAAGACACCATAACTACCGCTAACGCACCTGTAGCACCACTAATCATTCCTGGACGACCACCAAAAATAGATGTAATTAAACCCACCATAAAAGCGGCATAAAGTCCAACTAATGGATCTACTCCTGCAACAAATGCAAAGGCTACAGCTTCAGGCACTAAGGCTAAAGCTACTGTAAGCCCGCTTAGAATATCATTTTTAGCGTTTGCTGTTTGTTTTCTAAAAAATGCTGTCATTATCTTTTTTTTGAAGCTGCAAAAGTACACTTAATTAATAGACAGACAAAGTCGCATTTTCTATATTTGTCGGTACTACACAATTAAATTATTTAATATGAAGAATATATACATGGCATTACTTATTGTTTTTAGTTTTAGTTGCGACACTAAAGAAGCCTATGATTTTACCACAGTGTTCGAAAAATCTGAAGGTTTAGAAACTGCAACTTATCATGAAACTATTGAATATTACACCAATTTAGCAGCTAATTACCAATCTATTGCAATTGATTCTATTGGAATGACAGATGCTGGCAAACCACTGCATCTTGTGACGTTTAACAACGATGCAACTTTCAATTTTTCAGAAATAAGACAAAATAAACGTATTCTTCTTATTAATAACGGTATTCACCCTGGAGAAAGTGATGGTATCGATGCAACAATGATGCTTTTAAGAGATCTTGCAGAAGGTATCATTGAAACACCAAAGCACACGGTTGTTGTAACCATACCTATTTACAATATTGGTGGTAGTTTAAACCGAAATTCTACTACAAGAACCAACCAAAATGGTCCGAAAGAGTATGGTTTTAGAGGCAATGCCAGAAATTACGATTTAAACAGAGATTTTATAAAATGTGATACCAAGAACGCTAAAGCGTTTACCAAACTATTTCATTTAGTACAGCCAGATGTTTTTATAGATAATCATGTTAGTAATGGTGCAGACTACCAATATACTTTAACCCATTTATTTACGCAACATAACAAATTAGGCGGTGTTTTAGGCAATTACCTGCATACCAAAATGATGCCAGAATTAGAAACAAAACTTGAAGCAAAACACTGGGATATTACGCCTTATGTAAATGTATATAATAAAACGCCAGACGATGGTTTTTCTCAATTTATGGATTCTCCGCGTTATTCTACTGGCTACACTACATTGTTTAACACTTTAGGGATGATGGTTGAAACCCACATGTTAAAACCATATAAGCAAAGAGTTGAAGGCACTTACGAATTGATGAAAAGTATGATTGAAATCACTGAAGAAAATGGCGATACAATTATGCGATTAAGACAACAACAACACGACGATTTAATAAATAACAAAACCTATGTGGTAAATTGGGAAATTGATACTACAAGAACCTCTAAACTTACCTTTAAAGGTTACGAAGGTGAATTAATTACAAGTGACATTACAGGAAAAGAGAGGTTAAAATACAACCGTTTAAAACCATTTAAAAAAAGTATAATTTATAAAAATTACTTTAAACCATCAACAAGCGTTACTATTCCTACGGCTTACATCATTCCTCAAGGTTGGCACAGTGTTATTAAATTATTACAATTAAATAACATAGACATGTCGAAACTAAAAAAAGACTCTACACTTAATGTGGAGAGTTATAAAATTGAAAACTTTAAAAGCAGAACCTCTCCTTACGAAGGTCATTATCTACATTATAACACTAAAGTCTCTTCAACACTCAGAGACGTTAATTTTAGAGCTGGTGATTTTATTATTAATACCAATCAAAATGGATTACGCTACATTATAGAAACGTTAGAACCAGAAGCACAAGATTCGTTTTTTAACTGGAATTTTTTCGACACGATACTGCAACAAAAAGAAGGTTTTTCGGCTTACGTTTGGGAAGACAAGGCATTAGCGCTTTTAAATAATAACCCGAAACTGAAAAGCGATTTTCAAGACCTAAAAAATAAGGATGAAGACTTTGCAAACAATTGGTACAAACAATTAGATTGGCTACATAAACACAGTGAAAATTACGAAAAGTCGCATTTACAATACCCTGTTTACAGGATACCAAAGTGATTCAAAAAATATAAATGTGTCTAGTCCTAAATAACCGATACAGATTATTAAAGGATTAAATTTATTAATTAAAGCTGAACAATCATATGATTGTTCAGCTTTTTTGATTTGTATTGTTTTCTTTTCAATTTGTTTTGTGCGTGCATTTGTATTGGTGT
>NZ_JBSHNQ010000082.1:0-359 GCF_053604665.1 Lacinutrix chionoecetis | reverse complement strand
GTGCCATCGTTTGGCGTGTTCATCTCCCAGCTGCCACCATCGATACTAAACTCGTACACGGCTATTGAGGTGCCTGTGATGCCTGTTGCAGTTACCTGTATGTCATGCTGGTCTGCAAAGGCTAAGGTGGTGACTTCTGCGCTAATTACTGGTGGCTCGCTTACTTCTACAAAGGTAGTGGCATCGCTGTTACAGCCTGTAGCATTATCGGTTACCACTACGGTGTACACACCGCCTTGTGTTGGCATAATACTTGGCCCTGTTTCGCTTGGTAATACCGTGCCCTGATAACTCCACTCAAACGTGTATTGTGCAGGATCTAAGCCTGTGTCTATTACTGGTGAGTTAATGACTTCGCT
>NZ_JBSHNQ010000081.1:0-124495 GCF_053604665.1 Lacinutrix chionoecetis | reverse complement strand
TACAGCCTGTAGCATTATCGGTTACCACAACGGTGTACACACCGCCTTGTGTTGGCATAATACTTGGCCCTGTTTCGCTTGGTAATACCGTGCCCTGATAACTCCACTCAAACGTGTATTGTGCAGGATCTAAGCCTGTGTCTATTACTGGTGAGTTAATGACTTCGCTACCGTTGGTGTTAATACATAACAGGTAGTTGTCTTCAAGAGTAAAGGCTGGTAACGGATTCACTTGTAGTGTAATTTGTGCCGTGTCGTAACAGCTTGAGGTATCAAAACTGTTGTCTACCACACCATCGTTGTTTAAGTCTACTAAATCGCCATTACCGTCACCGTCTAAGTCTATGTAATCCAGAACGCCATCGGCATCTGTATCGAAGCCGTCTGGGTTACCATCGCCATCGACATCTACAATATCGAAAATGCCATCGCCATTGGTGTCTATAGTGTCTATGGTACCATCGCCATCAACATCTAATCCTGTGGTGAGTGTGCTAAGGTCTAAGCTTATTGGTGCCACACCCATAGTATCGTTATCGACACGTACAATAATTACTTGCGGATTAACGGTATTGGTGTAGATAAATGGTAGCGGATTGGTACCTGCATCAGCATCGGCTTGAGTAGCGTAATACAAAATGGTGTAGTTTGCCGGATCTTGTCCGTCGAGTACTTCATCTATAATAGCCGGATCTTGTAAATCGAACTGAGCGGTATCGTTGCTTGGGTCGTTATCGAACTCCATATTATCGTCACACACCTCATAAACAATAGGGTCACCATCTGGATTGGCTTGTGCGGCCTCGTCTACTACCAGGTTAAAGGTAAGCTGCGTGGTATCGCATCCTGTGATGGTATTGGTGATGTTTACATAAATGGTTTGCGGGTCGCTGGTATTGGTGTACGGGCTGCTTAGGGCATTCATAGCCGTGTCTGCCTCGCCTTGCGACTCGTGATAGGTCACTGTAAAGACTGCTGGGTCCTGCCCGTTTAATATGGCTGGTGTCATGGTTTCTAAATCGAAGTCTGCGACATTGTCTGTATTGAGTTCGCATATTACATAATCTGCTACTGGTGTTACCACTGGTAGCGGGTTTACAATAATATCGAAATTAACCAGACTGTAACAGCCTGTGCCATTTAATCCTGTTGGGTCATCGCCATTGGTAAGACGCACGTAAATGGTTTGTGGTGTCACGGCTACGCCTGGATTGGCTGGGTCTTCGTTGGTATGCATGGTTGGGTCTGCTATGGCATTAGTACCCATAATAGCATCGTTTTGCGAGAGGTAGTAACTGGCAGTTACACCTACTTCGCCATTGATGATAAAGGCTTCGTTTTGTGTTAAATCGAAGACTTCCAACAAATCGTTTGGTCCTGTAATATCCACATCGTCACACAGTTCTAAATCTACAGGATCCGGACTTGGTGATGGGTTAGGGATCACACGTATGGTCACGGTTGTAAAGCTAAAACAGCCTGTGTCGTTATCGGTTACTCTTATGTACAGGGTTTGCGGCCCTGTCATGGTGTTGGTGTAATTGGTTGGGTCTGCTATGGCATTGGTATCGGTTTGCGCATCTGCCATGGTTTCGTAGTAAGTAACGATCCAGCTCACGTTGGTTGGACCTGTAATTTCAATATCTTCTACCGTTAAATCGAAACTGGTAAAGCCATCGTTGGCTTCCATGTAATTGGCATCTAAATCGTCACATTGGGTAAGCTCGTTGTCGTAAGCTGGATCGATAACTGGTGGAAATTCCACACGAATCTCAAAGCTTCCTGTGGTAACACAACCGTTGGCATTACTTACCAGACGTATGTAAATGGTTTGCGGGTTGGTAACGTTGGTGTAGTTGCTGGTGTTTACTATTGGGTTGTTTCCGGTATCGGCATTAGCTTGTGTGGTGTGGTAGCTTAAGGTGAAATCGGCTGGTGTTTGTCCGTTTGTAAAAATTTGTGGTGTGATTTCGGTATCGAAATCAAACTGGCTAAAGCCATCGTTGTCATCATCACAAATAACATAGTCGTCGATGTCTAAAGGTACTACTGGTGATGGGATAACCGATAATGGTAATTCTACTATAGTAAAGCAACCGGTAACATCGTTAGTAGCAACCACATATATGGTTTGCATATTTGCTACAATGTTAGCGTATGGGCTTGCTAAGGGATTGGTCATGGTCATGGCATCGTCCTGTGTTTCGTAATAGAGGATGCTAATGTCTGGTTCGCCATTGATAATAATAGCGGTTTGCGCGTCTAAATCGAACAGGGCAAAGCCATCGTTATCGTCATCACATTCTTCTACCACAACTGGCATGGCCACTGGTGATGGTAATGGGTTGACTCTTAAATCTAAGGTGATGGTGCTTACACAGCTGGTGTTGTTGTTTTCTGCGCGCACATAAATGGTTTGCGGGTTAACTACATTGGTGTATGGGCTAAAAATCTGCACATTGGCATCGTTAGTGTCTGCTCCTGCCTGCGTGGTAAAATAGGTTAGTGTAATGCCTGTTTGCCCGTTTAGTATCTGGGCGTTGGCATCTTCTAAATTAAATTCTTCGACTTCATCGCCTGGGTTGTTAATATCACAGAGTTCCAGTGGGTCTGGTTGTACCAGTACTGGTAATGGGTTTACTATTAACTCTAAGGCTACGGTTTTGTAACAGCCTGTGGCATTGTCTTCTACACGTACCCAAATGGTTTCCATGTTTATGGTACCGTTTATATAAGCGTTTGGCGTTGCAATCGGGTTGTTTGCTGCTTCGGCATTGGCTTGGGTCTGGTAGTAGGTAATGGTATACAGGGTTGGATCTAAATCGTTAGTGGCATCACCATCTAACAGGTTTAGTATTTCTGGTTCTTTGGTTGGTAAATTAAAGGTGGCAAACCCATCGGCATCGTTATCGCAAACGGCTAAGGGTGTTAAATCCTGAGCGCTGATGATTTGTGGGGTTGGGTTGACAATGAGCATAAGGTCTTCGAAACTGGCACAGTCTGTTGATGCTGTAGCACTCTCCACACGAATATAAATAGTTTGCGTATTCGCTACAATATTATTGTAAGGTACATCTGTAATTGCATTAACATTGTTTTGGGCATCTGCCATGGTCTCATGATAGGTAACAGCTAAACTCATATCTCCACCTGAAACCTGAACGGTAACATCACTTAAAGTAAACTCTCCAAAGCCATCGCTATCTGGATCACAGTATTCTAAGTTGGTAGGAGGGAAAGAAGTAGGTGGTTGTGCGACTACCAACTCTAACGTTGTTGTATCAAAACAACCTGTGTTGACATCTTCCACACGTACTGAAATAACTTGCGGATTTGAAATGTTGGTGTATGGATTTACTAATGGATTTACTGCATTGTTAGCGTCATTCTGATTTAAATAATACGTGACAGCATATGACACATTACCACCCGAAATCTCATTATTTTTTATAGATAAATTTATAGGTGTAAATCCATCTTGTATGTTATCATCACAAGCTTCCAAAGGTGTTGGATTGACTACTGTAGGGAGTGGGTATGCTGTAACCGTTACAGTGCCAGTTGCTGGACAGGTACTATTAGTTAAATAATCTACACTATAGGTTGTTCCTGGAGTTCCTCCTGTAATAGTTCCTGTTGCTGGGTCTATAGTTGCAGCATCTGTTGGCGCTGTATTAAATGAGAAAGTTCCACCTGGTGTTGCTACGGTATCTAAAATGGCACCGTCGCAGGTTGGTGTATAAACGACAGAAGTATCATCTTCAGAAAGCACAGTTAAAATTTCGGTATTTGTTGTTGGGCAGGCTCCAGAAGTAGTATATTGTATTGTGTAATCCGCACCAGGTGTAGCATTAGTGACAGCTCCTGTTGCTGGGTCTATAGTTGCAGTATCTGTTGGTGCTGGATTAAAACTAAAGATGCCTCCTGAATCTCCAATAATAGTCATGGTTCCTCCGTTACAATTTGAAGTGATAGCAAATGATGCGTCGTCGGCATTAATCACGGTAACTGTTTGAGATGCATTTTCAGGACATGGACCATTTGTAGAATATAGAACTGTATAAGTGGTATTAGAAATACCATTAGTAATTGTTCCTGTGGTTGCATCAATTATAGCTCCATCTGTTGGTGCTGGATTGAAATTGAACATGCCGCCTGTATCTCCAGTAATTGTAGCGGTTGCACCATCACATGTGGGAGTCATACTAAAAGACGCATCTTCTAAAGGTAAAACTGTAATGTTTAGGGTAGTGGTAGACGGACATATGCCAGCAGTTGTATATTCTACAGTATATGTTGCTGAAGGTGTTGCGTTTGTAATGGTTCCAGTAGCTGTATCAATAACAGCTGCATCTGTTGGTGCGGGATTAAATGTGAAGCTTCCTCCAGGAGTAGTAACATTATCTACTGTTGCACCATCACATGTGGCAAGCATTGTAAAAGACGAATCATCTGGATTGTTAACAATAAGATCGAACTCTTGAACGGTAAAGCAACCAGTAGTAGTATTTGTAATGGTTGCATATATGGTTTGACCATTACTCGTATTAGTATATGGACTAGTTAGAGGACTCATACCAATATTAGCGTCACTTTCACTTAAATAATAAGCTACAGCAACATCTGTTTGCGTACCAACAATAAGCGGTGTATTTGTTTCTAAGTTAAAAGTCGTTTGGCTGTCATTAAACGGAGCCACTGTATCACATTCTATTATATTTAAAGCATTTCCAGTAGGATCTGTTGGATCATTCGGGTCTGTTTCACTTGTAGGAGCATCGCTAAATTGTGCTGTTCCTGTCCAAGATAAACTAAAAGGGCTATTACCAATAGGTCTGTCTATAACAATAAAGTAAGACTCGCCAGCAGTAGCATTAATGGCACTAACAAAACTATTTCCTGCAGCTCCAGGTCCTTCTACAACGTCAGTTTCTGTGGTGCTTAAACCAGTTAAGTTATTGCCTTGTCCAGCAGCTGCAGGATTTGTGGTAGAACATCTAATCGTTGGACCTAAGTTTCCGCAAGTTGTATTTGGTCCGAAAATAAAAAAATCATAGTCTTCTGTTATCGCAGTACTATTGGGAGTTAATGTAAACGCTAAAGTTCCATTAGTTGTTACTGTAACTTCGAGCCAAAGACTGTTAGTTTCATTACTACCACATGAATTAGGGAATTCGTTACTATTATTACCAGATCCACTTACATCTAAAACAACATCAGAATCTCCACAAACGGTTACGGCATTTACACAGTCATTAGGTTGTTGTGCGATTACTGTAGAAGATTGAATAAAAAGAACAAGAGTAAATAGTAATTTTAAGGTATTCTTTAACATTGAGGCTGATTTTAAATTTTGAATAATAGCACCACAGAAAATATTTCCGCATGCAAATCTACTAATATTATAACAACTGAAATAATAAAAGTCCTAACATAAGAATTGGAGGAAATTTAAAGTAGGAGATATAAAAAACTAACGCTTTAAAGTAAAGTGGCCTTTAAATGCACGACCGTCATCTAATTTAACAGAAAACCAATAGTCACTTTGCGGTAAGGGTTTACCATTTAAAGTGCCATCCCAGCCAGGACTGTCAGTTTTTAATTGCGTTATTAGCTTTCCATAACGATCGAAAATATAAATAAGCGCACTGTTTTGAAATTTTCTCGAGATTCCATAAACTTGCCAATAGTCGTTAATGGTGTCACCATTAGGTGTAAAATACTCTGGAAAATCAATGACTGAAAATTGTTTTTCTACGACACCACATCCATTTTTATCTCTAACAAATATGGTATGTACACCAGGACTAATATTAGTAAATACATTGCTGTTTTGGTAAATACCGTTGATATTATCTAATGCGTACTCATAATCACCAATACCAGTATTAAATGTAACAGCAGTACTATTTGTAACTTCAATATTAGTAATATCTGCAATACTTGAAGTTTCTACTATAACGGTTCTTTCTGCAAAACAGCCCTCTGGATTTTCGAAAGAAATTGTTGAAATATCTGTAATTCTAACTATATAAGTTCCAGCGTTGTCAACTTGAATTTGTGGTGTTGTTTCGTTAGACTCTAACCACAAAAAGTTGTATTGACTATTTGGGTATTGCAAATTACCCACATCTATAGTTGTAGAATTTGTGTTATCATCACAGAAAAATATTTCTTCTAAAGGTTCTATTACAGGTTTGTTTATTATCGATAGTTCGATTTCGCTAATACTATAACAATCGCCATTTGGTGTATCTATACGTAAATAGATAATTTGATTACCGTTTACAGATGTGTAATTGTTAGGCGACACTATATCGTTTTCACTATTTTCTGCATCGAGTAAGGTTTCATAAAAAGAAAGAAAGTAATCTGGATTGCTAAGTATAGCTGCAGGAACATTACTTGTTAAATCGAATTCAGCATTTGCGTTCTCTGTTTCGCAAGTTGTTAGAATGCCTAAATCTAAAACAGGAGGCTTGTCTGCAATAAAAACTGTTCTGTAAATAAGTTGAGTTTCTCCCTGAGTATCAATACTAATAGTGACATTAAAATTTCCAGAAGATGAATATACATGAGTAGGATTGAGACTATTGGAGGTGTTGTTTACTCCAGAAGCAGGGTCTCCAAAATCCCAAGTAATACTGTCTATAACAGTTGAAGTATCTATAAGAAATGTTGTGGAATCTCCAAAACACGTATTATTAAAAATATTTGTAGCAAAAAAGTAGGACTGTATAAAAGGAGGTAGCCCAAATTGACTTATTTTAGTACCTAACGAAAACGAATCTTGTTCGTAATTACAATTTAATCCTATCTCATTTGGATTTTTAATGACGTTTAAAAAATGAGAACCAAACTTAGCCACATAAAGTTTTCCGTCTAAAGCTTGCTGAATGGCACCTAATCTACCATCCTGTTGCGTAATTATAACATCTGAATTTATAATTTGAGCTGCTGTGCTTAGGGTTAAATCATATTGGTGCAGTAATGAAATTTCGGTTTCATAATTTATTTCTGTTACGTAAAGTAATCGGCTATCCGGAGAAAATTCGCAACCATAAGGACCAATTGTGGAACTCGAATAATTTGCTATTGAAATAGGATTCGATAATATTCCAGTAGTGGCATTAAAGTCGAAAATTTCTGTTTGGTTATCTACATAAGATCTAACCGAGGCTATTTTTTCTCTGTTTGGAGACGCCTTCAAGTAACCAATTGTATTATTAATTAAACCAGTATGTATTGAGCCTGTTGCACTAACAACAGGTGTTGTGTTTACACCAACATCTGTAACTAAATAGGCTACAAATTCATTACTATTCCAGCGGTGACTAATAACCCAAATACTTAAACCATCTGAACTTTCAACAGCAGTAATTTTTTCTGTAATTGAAGCTTCTAATAATATGTTCTTATTTGTAGTAATTGCGCCAAGACCGTTGTCAAGTGTAATGTCAACTTCCGAAAATCTTAATCCACCAGCTCCTGCGCGATCATCTACGGTGAAAATATAGAAGATAGTCTCACTATCTGGTTTAGGAATTATAATTGCAGATTGGGTGCTAGAATCGTCACCAGTGAGACCAGTACCATTAATCATGATATTATGATTTTTGTTCCAGACAGTGGTACCATCTGTATAAAATAATAGATTGCCTTGTTTATTAGAGATTGTGGAACAACCTTCGGCAGTATCTATTACACCATCGGATAACTGATTTGGAAAACCACTACTAAAAGAGACACCTGCTTCTTCACCAAAATACCAATTAGCAGCTTGCTGCTGTGCAAATATTACAGAAGAACAGGTTATAATACTTAACCACAAGACTATTTTAAAATGTTTAACCATTTGTTATCGCTTTAAGGTAAAGTGGTTTCTGTACTCACGACCATCTTGCAGTTTTACGGAAAACCAGTAGTCGCTTTGCGGTAACGGTTTACCATTAAAAGTACCGTCCCATCCAGTATCTGATGCCTTTATCTGTGTGATGAGTTTACCATAACGGTCGAAAATTAAAATTTCGGAATTTGGCTGAAATATCTTCGATACGCCATAAACTTGCCAGGTGTCGTTTATGTTATCACCATTTGGAGTAAAGTATAACGGAAAACCAATAACCGAAATATTGGTATTAATGATACCGCAATTATTTTTTATATCTCTAATGGTTACATTATAAATACCTGGAGGAATTTGAGTAAAGACGTTGCTTGACTGATACGGTGTCGTATTTTCGTCTTGATCTGTCAACGCATATAGGTACTCACCTTCACCAGTAGTAAGAATTGTAATTTGATTATTATTTACACTACCATCCACTATAATAATTTCATCTATTTCAGCAATATTAGAGGGTTCTACAATAACTGTTCTTAGCTTACTACACATTGTTGTATTATTAGTCACTGTAACGGTATAAATTCCTGTTGTATTTACTGCTATAGTTTCGGTAGTTTCTGAATTGGACCAATTGAAACTGTAATCTGCTGCATTATCCATTAAACCTGCATCTAAGGTTATAGTATCAGGAAATTCATTTAAACAATACAGTAAAGTTTCATCTGCCTCCAAGGAAGGTAATGGGTTTATGGTTAAATAAACCTCATTTATTCCATAACAGGCATTGTCGTTCTCTACACGAACATATATGGTTTGGGTGTAAGGAACTGTATTTTGATACAATGTATTTAATGGATTATTTTCTAAAAGGGCATCATTTTCAGTTTCGTAATATGCTATATCTAATCCTGCAGGTAATCCGTTTAGAATATCAACAGAAAAATTATCTAAATTAAATGTGTTTATCCCATCCTCACTGCCTATTTCATCGCAAACAGGTTGTGCATTATAGTTGTTTATTTGAGTATCACTTGTTTCTAAAATTAATGTGCTAATATTAAAACAACCTGAGGTACCATTAATAACTCTTACATATATGGTTTGTGGGTTAGCAGTATTATTAAATGCATTACCGTCTATTTCGTTAGTATCGTTTTGTGCATCATTTAAAGTAGTATAAAATTGTGTTAATCTATCTGGAGTGTTACCAGTTAGAGCATTATTAGCTTGTGTAAGATTAAATGTTGTAAAACCATCTACCATGTCCTGTTCGTCGCACTGATAAATATCGGTGTCAAAAGCTTCGGGAATAGGATTGATAACTAAGTTAAAACTTTCTGTAGAATAGCAACTTGTATTATTATTGTTTTCAACTCTAACAAAAATAGTTTCTGTTACTGGGTTTTGGTTTGTGTAATTATTAGGGTAACTGTTGGTTGCAGCATCGGCATCTACCTGGTTACCGTAATAAGAGACCGCAAATTGAGCCGGGTTTTGAGAGCCAAGAATAGCTACGTTAAAATCTGATAAAACAAAAGCTGTCTGTCCATCCATAGGATTGGCATCATTATCACAAATCTCTAAATCGTTAGCCGAAGCAATTACAGGCGTATTAAAAGAAATAACATCAAAACTTGTTACATCGAAACAGTTGTGGTTATTTATATTATATATTCTTGCATAAATAGTTTGCGAACTACTGGTGCTTTGGTAAACTCCATTTATGCTATTGGTATTGGATGTAGCATCTAACATAGTAGTAAAATACGAAACAGAAAAAACGGCAGGGTCCTGGCTGTCTATTATTGATGCAGTTTGTGACGCTAAATCAAAATCTACAATACCATCGTTATTTACATCGCATGCCTCCATGTTAGAAGGTTGGTTGGCTACAGGTACATCGTAATAAGTTACAACAGCCTCTCCTTCTAGCAAACCACAGGTATTACCAGTAACTTCAATCTCTACTCTGTAAAGACCAGGCGCGCTAACAACCAAATCAAAATCGTCCTCAGCAAGCGGATTACCATCCATGGTCCAGGTGTAAATGGCTCCAGGAACATCATCTGCCATGAGAGTGTAGGTTTCTCCAATACATAGTGGGAGGTTTGTGGTATTCGTTCCGTTTTGAATGATATCAATATCTTCACTAAAAAAAGAAGTAATAAAAGGCGGTAACCCTTGTCTTGAATCAGAGGTTAAGGCAATAGCATTGTGTTGGTAATTACAACCAACACCTACTTGATTAGGATTATTAACAACAGATAAAAAAGGAGAGCCATCGTTATAAGTATTGCTCATGGCACGATATAATTTACCATCAGGACCTAATTGTAAACCGCCTCTATAGGTTTGTCTTTCGTCTAAAATTACTTGAGAACCACTTATGTTTCCGTTATTTAAATTGAATTGTAATAAACCTCCATATTGATTGTTAGGGTTGTTTATATCTCCATTATTAGAAAAAAAAGTTGATACATATAATAGATTATTGTTAGGTGAAAATTCTACGCCATAAGATTGTTGTTGTGCTCCATTTGGAGAATCAAAATTTATATTAATAAATTGGTAGTTACTAACGATCCCTGTATTAGTGTCAAAATCATGAAGCAATAAGCCTTGTCCAACATTGGCACTTACTAGTTTGCTGCCATCGGGAGAGAACTTTAAATACCCTCTGCTCTCCGTTATGCTGAAGCCTAAAGGCGAAGTTACTGGAGTTGTGTTTACACCAGCATCTGTAACTTCGTAAGCATAAAACGTATTGTTGTTTTCGCCACCATTACTATCTCCAAAAGTAATTACCCAAACAGCCTGAGTTTGACAGTCTTTTAAAACAGCACTCAGTTTTTCGGAAGTATTAGATAATAATTGGGTGCCAGCATTATTTACAACATCTCCTAAACCACCATTTAAAGTTAGGTTTACTTCATAGTAATTAAATCCTAAGTCAACATTGTCTAAGGATGGTGTATCTACAGTAAAAATATAATAAATGTCTGGATCGTTAGGTTTAGGTATAATAATGGCAGACTGCGTACTGGAAGGATCGCCTCTTAATCCAGTGCCATTGGGCATAATGTTATGGTTAGCGTTATACACTGTTCTTCCATCTGTGTAAAACAATAAGTTGCCATTAGCATCCGAGATACTCGTACATCCTTCGTCAGTCGCTAACTGGCCATTATTTAGTGGTGTTACAATATCTGTGTCTAAATTAAAATTTACACCAGCATTATCACCAAAGTACCAATTAGACGCTTCTTTTTGAGCGTTAGAAATAACACAACTTAAAAGTGTGAGTAATAATAAAACAATCTTTTTCATTTAAAATAAGCAATAGCTATCAAATATATAGTAATTGCCGCTACTTACCAATATCCATTGTGTTAAAATAAAGACAGTTTGTTAAGTGGTTATCTACAAATCACGCTTTAAAAGTAGTCTGTACGATAAGAATATAAACAAGGCAGACCACCCTAAAACAATAGCGATTTCGTACCAATGTACTGCATAGTCGTAGCTTAAGTCCTCTCCAACTTGGCTCGCAATCTCTTTAACAGCACCAAGTCTTGAGCCAGGTTCGTCTATTAAATTCCAAAGTGATTTAAACGGTAAAAAATTATAAATTGTATCTACCGTATCGGTTTCTCTATAGATGCCCTTAAAAATTAAATAGCTAAAAAATTCAATAAAAAAGTAGACCACAATAGCACCAATGGCGAATGCAGAACGTTTTATTAGCATGCCTGCAAAAAGTCCTAAGCAAAAGAACCCAAAGAGTTTTACAAAAAATGCTAATAAATATTCTAAGTCCGAAAAAATAATACTCGGCTCGTTATAACTGGAAAAAATTAATCCTAATATTAGCGAAATTATGAATACAAATAGGGTAGACACTAAAGCAAAAGCCAATACCGTATACACTTTAGAAAGTATAAACTCTTTTTTACTTAAACCATCTATTAAATTCTGCTTTATGGTTTTGTTACTGTACTCATTAGCAACCATAGATACAATGACTATAAGTAAAAAGAATTTTAATAGGCCAGCCACAAAAGTATTAAAATGCCAGATGTAAGGAAAATTAAAAATGCCTTGCTCGGCAAGATGAAAGTTTATTGGACCAATGTCGAATTTTATCGCGGCTATTAACGCAATAGAGGTAAGTAGCAAGAAATAAGCTAAAATTAATACCTTACTTGCTCTGTTATTCCACAGTTTTATAAGTTCTATATTTAAAAGTCTTAACATGATTGAATGGTTTTTTCTGAATAATAAAATCAGATATATGTTTTAAGCTGAAAAGCCTTCAGCATAATGTATTAATTATTTATTGTCTGTTAGCTGAAGGAATTGTTCTTCTAAACTTTCTTTTCGCATGACCAAATGAGAAATATAAATACCATTTTCCACCAGTTGCTTATTAAATGCCGAAGCTGAAAGCGGTGCATTTAAAAAGGCGGTAATTAAACCTTCTTTAGAAATAATTTTCTCAATAGAGGCATGATTTTTTAAAAACTGAATAAGTTTGGTTTCATCATCACTCTTTAGTTCAAAGAAACCATTACTGGAAATCATTTCATCAACACGTCCCGAATATAATTTTTCGCCCTTTCTTAACACCACAACATGTGTGCAAACCTTTTCTACTTCATCCAGTAAATGAGAGGCTAAAAGTATGGTAGTACCTTGACTTGCAATTTGTTTTATAATCGCTCTAATTTGATGAATACCTTGAGGATCTAAACCGTTTGTGGGTTCGTCTAAAATTAAAATTTCTGGGTCGTTAAGTAGAGCAGATGCAATAGCCAAACGTTGCTTCATCCCTAAAGAATAGGTGCTAAATTTACTATCCTTTCTATCTAAAAGCCCGACAACCTCCAGTTTTTCTTCTATTTTAGAATAATCTATACCCTTAATTTTACATACCAGTTTAAGGTTTTTGTAAGCAGACATGTATGGGTAAAAATTTGGACGCTCGATAATGGCACCAACCTTTTTTAATGCGTTGTGTGTAGAAACAGTGCCATCAAACCAATTAAATTCGCCACTGGTTTTATTAACAACATTAAGAGTAATCCCTAAAGTTGTAGATTTTCCGCTGCCATTTGGGCCTAAAATGCCATAAACATTCCCTTTTTTAATGGTGAAAGATAAATCTTTAACAGCTGTTAAATAGCCATATTTTTTTGTAAGATTATTAATCTGAAGGATGGTTTCCAAGATAATTTGATTTTTTGTTAGACACTAAAGCTCCCAAAATTCAGGAAAGCATCAATTGGTTTAAAAATAAGACGAAACTAATAAACTTTTGTTACAATCTTTTTAAATAAAAAAACCATTCTGGTTAAGAATGGTTTTAAAGTTGTTTTAAATATTTAGAAGTTAGTTCCAATTTTCATCGAAATCTAAATTGTCGTAATCATCAATATCGTAGTCATCGTCAAACTCGTTAAAAGTATCATCATCTTCGGCTTCGAAAACTTTTTCTGGAGCATTATCTGGTACTTGACCTTGCACAAACATTAAATTTGGGTAGTCTACACCTTCGTTCTCTTCGGCAATTTCAGCTAATTCAACGAAAAAAGTCCACATACTCAAAAAATCGTAAACGTAAATAAGTTTGGTTTGTGCCTCATGGATGGTATCAGACAAAGAAGTTTCGTTCATTAACCTCACTTGATTCGGGCCTTCACTCATATCAAATAAAGAAATCTCTTCACCTTGATTCCACTCATCGTCACTTAAATAAAAGGACGCCATTTCTGTACCATCAAAACCAAAAGATTGCGTAATAATATTATGCAAATCTTCCATTGTGTCTGTTTCTCTAATTTCGAGATCGCGAAACACATCGTCTTTTGTATCGTTGTCTAAAATGACTCTAAATCTATAAATCATAATATAATTTTGGTTTGCAAAGGTACAATTGTCTTCTATATTTCTTTAGAAATAAATATACTTTTGCGTCTGTTTTCTAAATATACATAAAATTGAATTCCGAATAAAATAGTGGCAATTACTAAATGCAATGGTTGGGATAAAAACGGAAAGTCGAAATAGTACATGGCAATGCCAGAAATCACTTCGAAAACAATACAAATTATTACTAAATTCATTTTATTGTATCCTAGTTTTAAACCTCTGTTTCTAACATATAACCAGGCATTTGTAAAAAATACTATAAATGAAAATGTTCGATGTACGTAAAACATAAACGTTGGATTTTGCATCCATAACGCTTTAGCGTAACCAATGGCTTTAATTTGCTCGTCTACATGCTGGCGTACTTGAGTTCCTAAAACAATTTGGATTAGTGTTAAAATAATAGCAAAAAGCAAAACATTTTTAAATTTTGAATCTTGTATTTGTTTTTTAAACGTTGTTTTCGAGGCGTAAATAAGGTATAAGATAAAAGCAACTATAACTAGAGCCATTACCATGTGAATGGTAATTTTGTAAGGAGCTAAATTAGAATCTACAACGGTTTTGCCAAGCCAGGCCTGAAAACCCATACTCAACACCGTTAGGATTGATAGTATGGTAATCCATTTGTTTTTTCGCCACAACCAAAAGGAAATAACAGTAAAAATTAAAATGGGAATACCAGCCAACGCTCCACAAAGTCTGTTAATATATTCTACCCAAGTATGCAACGGATTGTATTTGGCATAATCATGTTTGGTGTAAGTTTCCCAGTTATTTCGGTTTATTTTTTCTGAAGAAATAAAATCTCTTTCGGCAACTAACAGCGTTTCGTCTTTAATAATTACAATCCCTTTTTTATAGTTGTGATTTGCTTTAAACTCTAATTCTGAAGCTTGAGTAGGCGGGATATAATACCCAAAACATTTTGGCCAATCTGGACAACCCATTCCTGAACCCGTCATGCGAACGACTGCACCTGCAATTATAACAAGGTAAACCAAGACCAAGGCGACTTTTGCTAACGTTCTAAAGTGTTTTTTCATATCTGCTTTCCGTGAAAACGGTAATATTTTAAATCAATTTCTTTTTAAAACATAAACTATTTTCCATTGCTATGTATTGTCCGTAATTTTTAATAATTTCATACTCACATTTTTTATAGAAAGCAACAGCCTCTACCTGTCGTTTTCCAGTTTCTAGAACCGAATGACTATAGCCTAATTCCCGAGCCCAAGATTCTAAAGCGTTTAATACTGCTTCAGCAATACCTTGTCCTCTATATGCTTTTTTTGTAAACATGCGTTTAATTTCTATTGAACTAGTATTAAAAGGTTTAAACGCACCACAAGCAACAGCTTCATGGTTTTTGTAAGCTACAATTGTGTGTTTTAAAACATCGATATTATTAAATTTATTGTAAAAAGCATGCTCATCACCATCTGTAGTTTTTAAATAGCTATCTAAGGATTTTACTAAATTTATAAAATCTTGATTTCTTGAGTCTGTTCTAACAATAGTCAGCATTTTTAATTGGATGTTTTTAAACCTAAGGCTTTTCCTTTTTCGAGCATTAAGTTAAAAGCGGCTTCGTGTTCGTTTGGTATTTCACCTTCTAAAATAGCCTCTTTAATAGCTTCCTTAATAATCCCAATTTCTCGTGAAGGTTTTAAATTGAAAGTTTTCATAATTTCTTCTCCAGAAACTGGCGGCTGAAAATTACGTATACTGTCCTTTTCTTCAACTTCAATAATTTTCTCTCTAACTATTTTAAAGTTATTATGATATTTACTAAATTTTTTAGGATTCTTTGTCGTAATATCTGCTTCACAAAGTGTCATTAAATCTTCTACATACTCGCCAGCATCGAACACTAAACGGCGTACTGCAGAATCGGTAACGATGTCTTGTGCAAGCACAATTGGTCGGGAACTCATAAACACCAATTTTTGTACAAACTTCATCTTTTCATTTAATGGCATTTTTAGTCGCTTAAATAAATGATAGACCATTTTAGAGCCCTCAAATTCGTGCGCATGAAATGTCCAGCCTACTTTTTTGCTAAACTTTTTGGTTGGTGCTTTACCAATATCGTGAAGTAGTGCAGCCCAACGCAACCATACATCGTCTGTGTTTTTAGCAATATTATCTACCACTTCTAAAGTGTGGTAAAAATTATCTTTGTGCCTTTGTCCTTCTATTTCATCTATTCCTTTTAAAGCCGTTAGCTCAGGAAGGATGTGCTGTAATAAACCTGTTTTGTCTAAAAGTAAAAACCCGACAGAAGGTGTTTTACTTTCTAATATTTTATTGAGTTCTACAACAATGCGCTCGTTGGTAATTATTTTTATACGCTCATTGTTTTTGGTAATGGCATCGAGCGATTCTTTTTCAATAGTAAAGCCTAATTGAGTAGCGAATCTTATGGCACGCATCATTCGAAGCGGATCGTCGCTATAGGTAATATCTGGATCTAAAGGTGTGCGAATGATTTTATTTTTTAAATCTTTAACACCATTAAAAGGGTCTAATAACTCGCCAAAATTGGCTTGAGACAAATCTAATGCTAAGGCATTTATACTAAAATCACGACGGTTTTGGTCGTCTTGCAAACTCCCATTTTCTACTACAGGATTCCTGCTATTCTCGTTATAAGATTCTTTTCGGGCGCCAACAAATTCAACCTCGAGATCGTTGTACTTAAGCATGGCAGTACCATAGGTTTTAAAAACCTGAACTTTGGGTTTATTGGGTAAGTTTTTTGCTACTTGCTTGGCCAATGCAATACCGCTACCAATGGCAACAATATCTATATCTTTTGCGTCGCCACGATTTAATAAATAATCACGCACAAAACCTCCTATAACATAACTGTCGAGCTTTAGCTCTGCAGCCGATTTAGAGATTATTGCAAAGATTTTATGTTGTAATGCTTGTTTGTAATTCATGAATTAATACCAAATTCCAAATTCCAATGTTTCCGTTTTGGAATTTAATTAGTTAACGAATAATTTTAATCTTCCCATCGTTACTTAATTTGATAATAGATGATGGTTTTTCGCTAATTTTTTCATGTTGCAAATTTACGACATAATCCACACCTTTTAAAATGGCTTCATCGATTTCTTTAAAGGATTTAGGAACCGTTTTTCCTGCCAGATTTGCAGAGGTGGAAACAATGGGTTTGCCAAGTTTGCGTATTAGTTTTTCGCAGAATTCATGTTTAATAACACGAATGGCGAGTGTATTGTCTTCCGCAATTAAATTCTCTGCAATTCCAGCAGGATTATCATAAATTACTGTGGTAGGTGTAACAGCAAGTTCTAATATATTGTAAGCGACATTTGGGACATTATCGACATGTTTGGCAAGCATTCCAAAATTGTTGACTAAGCAAATCATTGTTTTAGATTCGGCTCTTTGTTTTAGCTTATAAATTTTCTTTACAGCTTCGGCATTAGTTGCATCGCAACCAATACCCCAAACAGTATCTGTAGGGTAAAGAATAATGCCTCCTTTTTTTAGGATTTCGAATGTTTTTTCTATTTCGTCTCGCATTATATTATGGTAGTTTCATTAAGGCTTTGTTGAAAAAAATTAAAGTGCCTTCTGTGCAGGTGTATAGAATAAAATCGTCCAGCTTGTTAATGGCATTTATAACGGTGTAAGCGCATTTTGGTTTCATTCTGTCATGTGTTTCAACATATATAACTTTAACTTTAGGAAGCCATTTTTCGTAATTAGATTTAAATAATTCAAGTTCTGCACCTTCAATGTCAATTTTTAATATATCTACTGTGTCCCAATTTTTATAATCTATTATGTGGTCTATTGTTACGGCTTCAATATCATAATCCTGGTCTTTAGTAACTTCTTTTACTACATAGCTATTGGTTGCGTTATAAGGATTTTCAATTTTAAAAAAAGCATTTTTATTATAAACTCCTTTTCTTAAAATCTCGAAGTTAGTATAGCCTTTCATGTTTTTTTGTATCATCTCAACATTTCCATTATCGATTTCTACAGCCACAATATCTGCGTCTGGATAGCGATATTTAAAAAATAATGAAGCGAAACCAGTATTTGCTCCTGCATCTATAATTGTTTTTGGTGTAAAGGTAAGCGCTATATCGTATATTTTTGAAATAAAGACCTCTTCGAAAGTCTCAAAATCTTTTGTGTTCTTCCTAAAATAAAAGGTTCTTTTTTTTCTTGTAGAATAGATGGTTTCGTGCTCTTTTTTTAAACCATTATAGAGTTTTAAAGCATCAAAAAAACTAAAATTATTTTTTAGCTCGATAAATCTTTTTAATTTTTTTAGCTTCATGGTCGTTTAAAATTTTATTTTCTGTTGTTGCTTAAGACTATTAGTTATAGATGTTCCTTTTAAAACAATAGGTAGCAAAAACCATTTTTTTGGTTTTATTAGAAATGTAAAACAGTAATATAACTTAATAAACAAATACTTTGCGTAAGGGTAGTTTTTGTTAACAACATACATATAAGATATTAAACCTTCTTTACTTATTGTTTTAGACATACCAGTGCTTGCTCCTTGATAATGTAAAATTTTTGCATCTGGAACCAATACACTTTTTAAGCCTAATTTCTCCAATCTGTAGCAAATGTCCATTTCTTCAAAGTAAAGAAATATATTGGTGTCAAAACCGCCTACATTTGCAAAAGCCTCGGTTTTAAAAAACATAAAAGCGCCATTAATAAAATCCACATTAACCGGTTTTTTGTATTCTACTTTACGTTTAGGATATTTATTAGGATAATTTTTCTCTAAAAAACTTCTGCCTAAAAGTAGCTTTCTAATGCCTTTATTATGGTCGAAAGAAGCAACATGTTCATCATGTTCATTGTAATTCTGTGCTGTAGATACACCAACATCTGGGTGGTTTTCCATATACTGAAACAAGATGCTTAAACAATCGTTTTTAAGCATAGCGTCATTATTTAAAAATAAAATATACTTAGATTGAGTAAACTGAGCTCCAAACATATTGCCACCACCAAAGCCAGTGTTAATAATGCTTCGTTGTAATGTAATAGAATCTTTTTTAGGGAAATTGTTTTTCAGGTGGTTGTAATCGTCTGTTTCGGAGTTATTATCAACAACAATAATATCATAACTTAATTCTTCACTGGTATTTTTAATTACAGCATTTATACACTCTAAGGTATACTTTGAAGTGTTATAATTAATGATAACTACCGAAATATCTTTCATAATTACAAATGTAAATAATCGCTATATACTTTTTAACTTGTTTGCTAAACTTTTATAATAGTCTTTAAAAATAACATACTTTTGCAACGGTTTTAAGTAAAACAGCGTTATTTTAATATGGGTAAGAGGAAAATACTAATTATAAGTCCAAGAGCTTTTGGTTACGTAGAATATTTATATCAAGAACTAAAAAAGCATGATGAAGTTGAAGTTAATATAGTCTATTTAGAATTTCTTGGTTATAAAAATGTTTATCAAAAAATTCAAAATTTCTTTTCTAAACTCTTTACAGGTGTTAATTTAAAAAAGACTTATTTTTTTATTGAATCTGAAGTTAAAGCTTACGGACGACAAGATGAAATTTTTATGATTCGCCCAGACTTTGTAAGCAATAGTTTTTTAAAAAAGTTAAGAAAAAAAACAGATAAATTTGTAGCTTATTATTGGGATAGTGCACAGCGTGTAGAACGTAAGCAGGAGATTATTCACTACTTCGATAAAATTTACAGTTTCGATAAAATAGATGTAGCCAAGTATGATTTTGAGTTTATAACCAATTATATTTTTGAATCAAGCACAGTTAATAAAAATCCGGAATATTTGTTTTTTAATATTTCTGGTAATGATGATGATTACAGATTTGGACAATTAGAAGCTTTTGGTAAATATTTAAAAAATAACGATTGGAGTTTTAAGTTTATATCCTTTCATCCCGCTTTAGAAAAGGCCAACCGAGGCATTATAGATGTTATTGATGAAATTATTTATGTAGATGAGGTGGTAGAACTTATTAAAAATGCTAAAATTATTGTAGAGTTTCAAAGAAAGCAACAAATAGGATTATCGTTTAGAATTTTCGAATCTTTAGGACTACAGAAAAAATTAATAACCAATAATACAGATATTGTAAATTACGATTTTTACAATCCACAAAATATTTTAGTGGTGGATGCAGACAACCCAATCGTACCAGAGGAATTTGTAAATTCGCCGTACGTGCCAATAGATGAGAGTATTTTAAAAAAATACCGATTAGAAAATTGGGTAAAGCGAGTATTCGATTTAAAATCTTAGACAGTAATACGCATGCAAGAGAAGAAAATTTTAATTATTGGTCCTCCAAGCTTAGGCTACTTAAAAAAAATTAATGAAAATTTACAGAAACGGAATGGCGTTGTTTCCAACATCATTTTAATAGATAGATATTCGTTTAAATATCGAAATTTTGCACATAAAATTTCTAATTTTTTAAGTAAGGTTTTTTTAAATAAAAACTTAAAGAAGGAATTTGTAAATACACATATTTTAGAGCAGGTGAAAACCTTAGGTAAGCAAGATGTTATCTTTATTATTAGACCAGATTTGCTAAAAGAATCAACTTTACAATTTTTAAAAACGCAAACCACATCTTTGCAGGCGTTTTATTACGATAGTACACGACGTTTTCCTAAGAAAGTAGATATTATTCCACTATTTGATAAAGTATATAGCTACGATCGATTAGACGTTAAAAAATACGGTTTAGAATTTTTAACCAATTATATTTTTGACGAAAGCAACCATACCAAAACAGAAAACATCTTTTTTAATATTTCTACTTACGATTACAGGTATGAGGCTATGGAGAAATTAGCAAAATACATACATGAGAAACAATGGGAAAAAGAGATTTTGGTTTTAGGTCCAGACGAGCTAAACTCAGACTACCTCACTATAATTAATAAACAAATTCCGGTAGATGAGGTTGCTGAAAAAATAAAGAAAGCCAAAATAATTATTGAAATTCAAAGAAAGGAGCAGGTAGGGTTATCGTTTCGTGTTTTTGAAGCATTAGGTCACAATAAAAAATTAATTACTACCAATGCAGATGTTGTTAATTACGATTTTTATAACCCTAACAACATTTTGGTTTTAGACGAAAACAACATAGAAATTCCTGAGGATTTTGTTAACTCGCCTTACGAAGCGGTTGATGATATCATTTTAAATAAATACCGTTTAAATCAATGGGTTTCGCAGGTGTTTAATTTAGAGTAAACTCCTGTAAATAGCTGCGTATTGTAAAGCTGCACGATTCCAATTAAAGCTTTTAGCACGATCTATATAAGCCTTTTCGTAGTTTGTTTTATTAGTTTCAAAAGTATGCATGCCTCTGTTAAAAACGTCTGCCATATATGTTGGTTCGAAATGATCCCAATAAAAGGCATGCTTACCTCCAATTTCTGGAAGCGAAGTTAAATTAGATAAAAATACGGGTTTCCCAAAACGCATAGCTTCAATAGGTGGAATGCCAAATCCTTCTAATAATGAAGGGAAAACAAAAGCAGTACAATTTTGCAGATAAAATTGTTTTTCGGCAGCACTAATTTTACCGATGTTAAAAACACGATTTTTAGTTTTTGTTTTAGATATAGCCTCTGCAAGTGTTGTTTTAGCATAATTATCTGTATCGTCTCCAGCAAATACCAAATCGTAATCTGGTAAATGTTCAAGCATTTCTACCAAAGTGTGTACGTTTTTACGTTTTGTCAATCCACCAATAAAAAATAAGAAAGGTCTGTTAGTGACCAAATTAAAGGAGAACTGCGACAGGTCTAAAATATCCTGAACCGGATTACCATTGTGTATTACATATTCCGGTACGTCTGGCACATCAAAATATTGATGTGTTGATGCCTTTGCATATTCCGAAATATAGGTAATAGCGCTACTTCGCTGTAATTTTTCAATAAACCGCTGGTTGGTTTTATGATTAATATCGCGGGAAACTTCATCTATAAAATTAACATCATGAACCGTTAATACATATGGAATGTTATGGTAAGGTTCTACCTTTATATTTTGATTCAGGCAATGCCAAACATCGTATTTTTTACGAATACGGAACAAGGGTTTTCGCGATAAAGCGCGATACTTTTTATAGTTGAAATAAGCGCCAAATTCTTTTTGTAAGGGAGAGGTGTCCTTTGCATGCAGGGTCATTTTAAAATCGGAAATCTCGGCATTATAAAGACCTTTAATTAAATGGTAATTAAATTGACCAAAACCATTAAAAGGGTTTTTAATATTATGAGATTCTAAAAAAACCTGTTGCATTTAATTGATATTTCTGTACATAGCCCACAATTGAATGTAGCGTTTGTAAACCGAAAACGCATGAACGTAACTTATTATAAATCCTTCTTTACCATCTAAAAATCCTAAGCGTAAAAAATATTGATGCATAAAGCGGTACCAAGGTCTAAAAAGAAAATGATACAAATTTGGGCGTACGTTTTTTTTATATAATTCCTCGGCTTGTAATTTACTATACTTACTTAGTTTTGCGTTATAATTATCGAACGATTTATAGGTTTGATGATCCACAGCATGTTTTAATGTTCCTACTTTTTCGTTGGTTTCTATAGATTCATGAACGGCTTTTCCATTGTATTTACAGTAGTTTTTATCGAATAAACGAACGGCAACATCAGTTTGAAAACCACTATATTTTATACGTTTTCCCATAAAATTAAAGTTACGTTTAACTTTATAAGCTTTTAATGGGTGTTTAGAATTAACGGAGTCAACTATTTCTTTGGCTAATTCTGGTGGGATTTTTTCATCCAAATCGAAAAACACAATCCACTCGTTTTTGGCTTTAGAAATGGCAAAATTTTTCTGGTCTGAAAAATTTTTAAATTCCCGTTGTATTATTTTTACATCATACTTTTTGGCTAAAGCGACAGTATTATCTGTGCTAAAAGAATCTACAATAATAATTTCATTGGCAAAAGACAAGCTCTCTATGTAGCTTTCTATATGTTGTTCTTCGTTATAGGTTATTGCTAATGCGCTTATCATTATTGGTTATTTGTTTTTTCTAAAATTTCCGCAGCTTCCCAAACATAATCTTTACCAAACTCTCCAAAATAGCTAATGTATTCTCCAGTCTTAGAGACAATAACAAAGCTACTACAAGGATAGTGATATTTAAAAAAAGATTTCTCTATTACTTTACTTGGGTCTTCATGCCAGGTTATAATTCCATCATATCTCTCAAGACCTTCGTAACTTTTATAAATATAAATTGGTTTTACTTTAGCAATTTCATATAACTCATTTTCTAATTCGTTATACCATAAAGTAAGACTTGTTTTTGTTGCAGAACCACTTGAGTTGCATGGATCTTCACCGGGATAAAAAACAATTATAATAGATTTATTTCTGTCTATTTTAATGCTTGTTTGTTTTTGTAGAATAGAATCTAAATAATTTCTGTTTTCAATTTTGCCAGTTTTTTTTCTTAATATAATTCTTTTATGACCAAGAGAATCTGAGTAGGTTGCTATATATTTTTTGTTTTTTTTTCTCTTATTATTGAACTTACTTTCATTGATTTCATTTCCGGAACCATCAAAATATTTCGAATTTGTAATAGTTTTCCGAGAGCCAGAACAAGAAAAAAAGAATACAACTATTAATATTGCAACAGCAATTTGTTTCATAGGTAGTGTAACACTTATTATATTTGTGTCAAATGTAAACATTTTACAAACATTTTTTTTATAATTAAACCGAAATGCCAAAGCTTCCTATTTTAATGTACCACAGTGTTTCTGCTAAAAATAGTGAGAGCAGCGGTTTAACTATTTCTAAAGATAATCTCGAAGCGCAATTTCGTTATTTAAGAGATAATGGCTACACGAGTTTACATTTTAACGACTTACAGCAATTTAAAACGCCTGCAGATTTTCCTGATAAAGCAGTGATAATAACTTTTGATGATGTTTATGTCAATCAGTTAGAATTTACCTATCCATTATTACAGGACTATGGACTAAAAGGTTGCTTTTACATTCCGTTTCAATATGTTGGAGGCGTTAATGCGTGGGACGAAGGCGAAGAACCTATTATGTCTGTTGCACAACTTAAGGCTTTAAATCCTGATGTTGTAGAACTTGGTTTGCATTCTTTTGAGCATAGACGATATAGCGAACTTTCTACGGCAACCATTGAAGAGGATTTTAATAAATGCAAAGCCTTCATTGTTGAAAATAAACTTGAAGTCCATAACACAATCGCTTATCCTTATGGTAATTATCCAAAAAAGAAGGAAGAGCAATTAGCATTTTTTAAAGTTTTAAACGACAATAAAATAGCTTACGGTTTGCGTATTGGTAATCGCGTAAATACGTTCCCATTTAAAAACAATTACAAAATACAACGCTTAGATATTAAAGGAGAAGATACTTTAAAAAGTTTTGAAAGAAAGTTAAAGAAAGGGAAGCGTTGGTTTTAAAAATATAACAGATTCATATAGATGTTTACCTAATCCCACGTTGTAACAACATCAACTTTACATACCGCGAAAACACGCCATAAGCATTAATGGTAGCAACGGTTAAACCAGGAATACCATCCAAAAATCCACCACGTAAAACATAGCTGTTAAAAAAGCGGTAAAACGGCTTAAAAGCCAAATGGAAGTAGGTTGCTTTTTTGCCCTTTTTCAATAGTTGTTCTGCCTGAAACCAAGCGTAATTGTCTTTTTTACTAATATAATGCTGTAAGCCTTTATAGGTAAAATGTAACACAGGATTATTGAGTTTTCCAATGGAACCATCAACAATTAGTTTCTCATGTACAGAACCTTCAAAATGGCACTTTTCTCTAATAACCAGTCGGGTAACGTTATCGCTGTGGTGATACAAAAACCTATTCATATAAAAATGAGGAAAATTAAGCTTGTAGCCAGCGTGCTCTCCAGACTCTATAGCTTCTAATATTTCTTGCTGCAATGGGTTAGGAATGCGCTCATCTGCATCTATAAACAAAACCCATTGGCCTGTAGCATACTTTAAAGCATGATTTTTTTGGTTAGAAAAATTATCGAATTTACGCGAGAGTACTTTACAATGGTATTGTTCTGCAATGGCTACAGTGCTATCTGTACTCATAGAATCGACAACAATAATTTCGTCTGCAAACCGAACAGAACGCAATGCTTTTTCAAGATACAATGCTTCGTTATAAGTAGGTATAATTACAGAGAGTTTTGTCATAATAATGGCTTAGTGCAAACTTACTAAAAAATCGATGATGTTATGAATTATGTTTACCTTTGTAATGCAAAATAATATTTTTGTGCTTTATGTAGACAGTAGTCTTAGTACAAAAATGAAAATTTTTTTCAATGAGTGGTTTACCAATATCTGTTATTGTAAGTACATATAATTCTGAAGACTATTTAAGCAAAGTTCTGGAAAGCTATAAGCACCAGGATTATGATAATTACGAAGTTATCGTGGCCGATGATGGCTCTAAAGAAACCACAAAGGAATTAATTGAAAAATTTGCGGCAGACTATCCCGTAAACCTTCGCCACATCTGGCATGAAGATAAAGGCTACAGAAGACAGGAGTTGTTAAATAAATGTATTGTACAAACGGAGTACGATTATATTTTAATGACGGATGGTGACTGTATTGCCAGACCAGATTTTATTTCCACACATGCAAAATATGCCGAAAAAGGATTTTTTCTATCAGGAGGTTATTGCAAATTAGACAAGCCAACAAGCGATGCCATTGCTTTAAACGATATTGAAGACCAAAATTGTTTTAAACCAAAATGGCTTAAAAAACAAGGTGTGTTGGGTAAAAAACAGCAGCTTAAATTAAGTGTTGGCGACAAGCTTGCTAATTTTTTAGATGTGGTTACACCAACAGGTGCCACATTTAATAATTGTAATTCTTCGGCTTGGAAAAGCGACCTGATAGCAATTAATGGTTACGATGAGCGTATGCAATATGGTGGACCAGATCGTGAATTGGGTGAGCGTTTAGTAAATTTAGGTATTAAGTCTAAACAAATTCGTTACAAAGCCATTTGCCTGCATTTAGAGCATCCAAGAGGTTATAAAACAAAAGAATCTTTAGATAGAAACTTAGCTATTAGACGCAATACCAAGTACAACAAGGTAATTAAAACACCGTATGGTATTGAAAAGTTAAACCATACAGATACAAAAGATTAAGCCAATTGGTAAACGCCTATTTTCCAGTAGGTTTTTTCTTCGTTGGTAGTGACAGTGGTAAAGTCTAATTCTTTAAAGGTTTCATTTTTAAAATATTCCCAGCAACCTAATCCTTCTCTGTAAATAGAAACTAAAACGATGCCGTTTGGTTTTAGATGTTTTCTTATAGTATCGATAACATCTCCTTTTTTGGTTTCGTGAATGTAGTAGAACGCCTCGTTAAGTACAATTATATCATAATGATTCTTAGGTTTAAAGTAATGCAGGTCTTCGCACACAAACGTTGCTTTTTCTCTTGGTTTTATATTAGCTTTCTTTATAGACACCGACGAAAAATCCATCCCATCGAAGGCAGCGATTTTATCAACATTAAAATAGTCTAATAATACACCTTCACCACAGCCTAAATCAAGAATATTAGGGTTGGTGTTTCCATATTTTTCTGCAAATTCCACCAGTTTTTCGTACCTAACACGTTCTTTTTCTCCTTTTAAATTTTCCCAACGTCCTTTTTTGTATTGCTTATTCCAGCGCTGTTTACGTCTCCAATTATGAAATTTATCTACTATATTCATTAGTTATTTTTGTAAATGATTATTAAGAAATATTCCCAATTTAGGAAGTATTAATTCTGGTGTTAATTGTTTGTACATGTAAGATGGGTCTTCTTCAATTTTACGTCTTTCTTCTCTTTCTGTAGAAAACAAATCGGGCTTTTCTTCTAATAAATGAATAGAAGTATGCATTTTTCCATCTTCAAAACTAGCCCAATGTTCCTTTAAAACGTAAGGCGAGAATATAGTAAAAGTAGGTTTGTTTAATGCTTTACTTATATGGATGGTGCCACCCTCATTACCAACTAACAGCGTGCATTTATTCATAAGTTTTATAAAACCACGAATGCTGTCTTCGTAAATATCTATAACAATACTGTCTTTATCCGCACATTGCTCGTAAATTTCAAGCGCATCTGCTTTTTGATGTGGTGCATAGTTAAAAAGAATATTAACGTTGTATGTTTTGGTAATAAAATTAATAAGTTCTACAATATACGCGTAAGGCATCGATTTTTGAGGCGTGCTACCTAATACACCAAGCATAACAAATGGTTTGTTATAACCGCTAAGCTTGTTGTACTGTTTTTCCTTTTCGGTTAAAAAAATCTTAGGTTCGTAATCAATGGCTTCAGTTTTAATGTTAAAAACGGAAGTCACCATGTTTATACGGTCTTCAATAGCTTTACCACAATTTTTTGTTTTTTCTTTTAAAAACGGAATATTATGTGAATAAAATGGTAATGGCGGATTTTTTTCGCGTTTTTTAAAACCAATTCTAATAGGCGCGTTAGAAGATAAACAAATTAAGCGGCTTTGTAATTTAGCGTAGGGATCGAAAATAATATCGTATTTATTATTACGAAGTTTATATATAAGCGAAGTAAGATTGCCAAATTTCTTAAGCTCTGCATCATTAACAGCAATAATATTATCTATATTAGGATTGTTCTCAATGACGCCTACAGTATAATCGTACACAAGATAATCTATTAAACTATTAGGGTAAATAGTTTTCATGTTTTGAGCAATAACCGATGCTATAAGCACATCTCCAATACGTTTATTCTGTATAACTAAGATTTTTTTCATGTATGCTTATCTGGTTTCATGAGCGCTAATTGGTAAATTGTAAAAGGCTAAGTCACTTTATTTAAGTGTGAATGCAAATTATTGTTTTTTCGGCTTTTATTAAAATTTACTTTCATATATCTTTGAGAAATAACCATACGCCATGCAAAGAATATATTTACATCCTAAATTTGAACATTTAAAAGTAGAAATTTTAGAATGTATTACTCATTTTAATACCAAAGGCGAGTATGTTACTAAAGGCGATAGAAATGTAATTAAAAGTTTCAATATTGGTACAGAGATATTAAATGTTAAGTTTTTTAAAACACCAAAACTGTTTAACAGTTTTGTGTATAAATATATAAGAAAAAGCAAGGCAAAGCGCTCTTTTGAGTACGCACAAAAACTTTTAGCCTGTAGTATTTTAACGCCTTTTCCAATAGGTTATGTAGAAAATGTAGATGCAACAGGTTTAAAATCGAGTTATTATATAAGCAGGCATGTAGATTACGATTACGATTTTAGAAAGCTTATACATAATCCATTACTAAATAATCGCACTGAAATTTTAAAACAGTTCACGCAGTTTACTTACAATTTGCACGAGAATAACATAAACTTTTTAGATCATTCTCCAGGTAATACCTTAATTGTAGAAAACGGTCCAAAATACGATTTTTACCTTATAGACTTAAACCGTATGAAGTTTGAAACTATGGATTTACAAACCCGTATGGAAAATTTAAAGCGTTTATGGTTGTCTAAAAAAATGATACGAATTGTAGCTACCGAATATGCTCAATTAAGCAACCATCCTTTTGATGACGTTTATAATCTGTTACTACAATCCTCACAAGATTTTAAGCGCAAAATCAATCGTAAAAAATATTTAAAGCGTAAATATTTAAAGAAGAAAAGATAATCCTTAGTTTTGGGTTACATTTCCCAATAGCAAGAAAGCCATAACGTAAAGCGTAAAACGAAACTATTTAAACCGCAACATTATATTCGCGCAAGGCATCATTTAAAGATGTTTTTTTATTGGTACTTTCCTTTCTTTTTCCAATTATCAAAGCACAAGGCACTTGAAATTCTCCTGCAGGGAATTTTTTAGTATAACTTCCAGGAATCACAACAGATCGTGCAGGCACAACACCTTTTGTTTCTACAGGTTCATCTCCTGTAACGTCTATTATTTTTGTGCTCATTGTTAATACCACATTCGCACCCAAAACAGCTTCTTTTTCAACTTTTACACCTTCAACAACTATGCAACGCGAGCCAATAAAAGCACCATCTTCAATAATTACAGGAGCGGCTTGTAAAGGCTCTAATACGCCACCAATACCTACACCACCAGATAAATGCACATTTTTTCCAATTTGAGCACAACTTCCAACTGTTGCCCAGGTATCGACCATAGTTCCTTCATCTACGTATGCGCCAATATTTACATAACTTGGCATTAAAATAGTGCCAGATGAAATGTAAGCACCATGTCTGGCTACAGCGTGCGGTACAACACGAATTCCTTTTTCTTTGTAGCCTGTTTTTAATGGTATTTTATCATGATATTCGAAAATACCAACCTCCAGCGTTTCCATTTTTTGAATAGGAAAGTATAAAACCACAGCTTTTTTAACCCATTCGTTTACTTGCCAGCCATCGCTAACAGGTTCCGCAACGCGTAAAGTACCTTCGTCAAGTAATGCTACTACTTTTCTTATAGCAGCTTGCGTGTTGTCTTGGGATAATAAATCTCGGTTATCCCAAGCTTTTTCTATAATTAGTTGTAAATCTTTCATCTATTAATCTTGTTTCTTCTTTAAAAGTGAATTCCTATTATAATTATTCGCCGGCAAAGGCAGTCGTCTAAAGATCAGGTTTTTCGTTTTATCTTTAGTGCCTTAAGTAGCAAAAAAGGATGATGCTACCATCCTTGTAGCAAATATAGTGTCAATTTATAATTTGGCATAATATTTATGTATCTACTATATAATACCTAAATTTGCAAAAAAAAATAATTAAAAGAGGAGATTTAGGGAAATGGTATGGCTCAAATTTTAGCAATAGATTATGGGAAGGTAAGGACAGGATTAGCTGTTACAGACGATATGCAAATTATCGCCTCTGGATTAACGACCGTTGCTACTAAAGAGCTTTTAAATTATTTAAAAGCGTACGTACAAAAAGAGAATGTAGAATTATTTTTGGTTGGAGAACCTAAACAAATGAATAATGAAGCGAGTGAAAGCGAAGCTCTAATAACACCTTTTATTAGTAAATTACGTACTTTTTTTCCAGAGATACCAATTAAAAGAGTCGATGAGCGTTTTACCTCTAAAATGGCAATGCAAACCATGATTGATAGTGGATTGAAGAAAAAACAAAGAAAAAACAAAGCCCTAATAGATGAAATTAGTGCTACAATAATATTACAAAGTTACCTTTACAATAAATAATAATATGGTATTACCAATAGTCGCTTATGGCGATCCAGTTTTAAAAGTTAAAGCGAAAGAAATTTCAAAAAATTATCCAAATTTAAAGGATTTAATAGCAAACATGCAGGAAACAATGCATGGTGCTTATGGTGTTGGTTTAGCTGCACCACAAATAGGATTACCAATACGCATGTTTATAGTAGATGCGTCTCCATTTGCAGACGACGATGTGCTTACAGACGAGGAGCGTGCTTATTTAAATAACTTTAAGCATACCTTTATTAATCCCACAATATTAGAAGAAAGTGGAGATGAATGGGCATTTAACGAGGGCTGTTTAAGTATTCCAGATGTGCGCGAAGATGTTTTTAGAAAACCAAATATTAAAATCGAATATTTAGATGTCGATTTTAAAAAACACACTATGGAATTAGATGGCTTGGCAGCAAGGGTGTTCCAGCATGAATACGACCATATTGAAGGCATTTTATTTACAGACAAATTATCGGCTTTAAAAAAACGTTTAATAAAAAGTAAATTAATAAACATCTCTAAAGGGAAAATTAATGTGGATTACAGAATGAAATTTCCTAATCTTAAAAAGAAGCGTTAAAAACTTGCAAAACAAAATCGAGTGCAAGATATTTGCGCTCCTTTAAATAAAACTTATGGCATTAGATAAAATATTAGCGATTACAGGCAAACCAGGATTATACGAGTTAGTAACGCAAACCAGAGGTGGTTTTATAGCTAAATCGTTAGTAGATAACCGTAAAATATCTGTAGGTATTCAGCAAAACGTAAGTATATTAAGCGAAATTGCTATATATACTTTAACCGAAGAAGTGCCTTTACGTGAAGTTTTCAATAAAATTAAAACTAAAGAAAACGGTGGGCCAACAAGTATAAGCCATAAAGACTCTAAAGATAAATTAGAAGAGTATTTCTTTGAAGTATTACCAGATTACGACGAAGACAGAGTTTATGCAAGTGATATTAAAAAAGTATTGCAATGGTATAATATGCTTCAAAAAAATAATTTATTAGATTTTGAAAACAAGAAAAAATCTGATGAAGAAGAATAAAATTTCTTCATTAAATTATAGATTTAAATCCAGCCTTTAAGCTGGATTTTTTTGTTCTAAAAGATATTGTGTAATTTATCAATCCCTAATAAGTGCTTATTTATAATAATTGTAAAACAAACTAATGAAAATGAAAAGAACACTCGCAATAGGAGACATTCATGGCGGATTAAAAGCCTTAATTCAGCTTTTAGAGAGGTTGAAAGTAACTAAAGAAGATACCTTAATTTTCTTAGGCGATTATGTAGATGGCTGGAGTGAATCTGCACAAGTCATTCAATTTTTAATAGATTTTTCAAAAACTCACCAGTGTATATTTATAAAAGGAAACCATGATATTTGGTGTGAAGATTGGTTGCGAACCAAGGAAGCAGAACAGGTGTGGTTAATGCATGGCGGCAAAGGGACTATAGAAAGTTACAAAGACTTTTCAGAATTTGACAAAAAAGACCATTTAACCTTTTTTCTTCAAATGAAACCCTATTACATAGATGCGGAAAATCGCCTGTTTATTCATGCTGGTTTTACTTCAATGCATGGTGTAGAAAAAGAAACGTTTAAACAGAACTTCTATTTCGACCGTACGCTCTGGGAAATGGCTATAACTATGGAT
Organism: Lacinutrix chionoecetis; assembly: GCF_053604665.1. Lineage (NCBI taxonomy): Bacteria > Pseudomonadati > Bacteroidota > Flavobacteriia > Flavobacteriales > Flavobacteriaceae > Lacinutrix > Lacinutrix chionoecetis. The sequence goes on along the minus strand of NZ_JBSHNQ010000081.1, from coordinate 92,697 downwards.
AAACGTATAGAAGAAAATTCAGAAATATATCCAAATCGACTAAAACACTATCAAGAAATCTACATTGGCCATACACCAACTATACGCTATCATTCTAATACACCTATTAATGCTATAAATGTTTGGAATGTAGATACAGGCGCAGCTTTTACAGGAAAGCTATCTGCAATAGATGTTGATACTAAAGAGGTTGTTCAAAGTGATGTGGTACAAGTATTATATCCAAACGAGCAAGGCAGGAACTAATTTAATAAAGTCTATCATTTCATAAATAAAATCCAGCCTTGTAGCTGGGTTTTTTTGTTTTAAATTATCTTTACATAAACTTTTAAAAAATGAATTCCAGAGCCAATCAAATTAAAGCCTTCGACCGTTTATTAACCATCATGGACGAGTTGCGTGAGCAATGTCCATGGGATAAAAAACAAACCATGGAAAGTTTAAGGCACCTAACCATAGAAGAAACTTACGAACTTGGTGATGCTATCTTAGATAATGATTTAGATGAGGTAAAAAAAGAGGTAGGCGATTTGTTGCTACACTTGGTATTCTATGCTAAAATAGGAAGCGAAACCAATAGTTTTGATATTGCCGACGTTTGTAATGCTATTTGCGATAAACTAATACACAGGCATCCACATATTTATGGCGATGTTAAGGTAAAAGATGAGGCTGAAGTAAAACGCAATTGGGAAAAACTAAAACTTAAAGAAGGAAAGACCAGTGTTTTAGAGGGAGTACCTAATAGTTTGCCAGCTTTAGTTAAAGCCAACCGAATACAGGATAAAGTTGCTGGTGTGGGTTTCGATTGGGAAAAACCAGAACAAGTATGGGAAAAAGTAGAGGAGGAGCTTAACGAATTTAAAATCGAAGTAGCTAATAACAATAAAACTGCTATGGAAGACGAATTTGGAGATGTATTGTTCTCTATGGTAAATTATGCACGCTTTTTAGATATAAATCCAGAAAATGCTTTAGAAAGAACTAATAAAAAATTCTCTAAACGATTCCAGTACTTGGAGGCCAAAGCTAAAAGCCTGAACAAAGATTTAAAAGAAATGACTTTAAGAGAGATGGATGTTTTTTGGGATGAAGCAAAAAAAATTAAATAGATAAAATACTGTAAATCAGTATTTTATGAATTAATTATAAAAAAAAGATGTTTTTTTTTAGGCTTCGTAGTCCAAAATTGTAATGTCTGCGTATATAATAACAAATGACCTTGTTTCTTCATAGGAAAATTGGTTAATAGCGTAAACTTTTTAAAGGTCATTTTATATAAAATTATTTCTAGTAAGCGAAATAGAAATAATTGGTTAGTTTAGTTAGGAGCCAAAATCCTGTTTGATGTTTAATCGAACAGGATTTGGTTTTATACACCATTTCGTTTTTTCTTAGCAAAGTTGAAATCGAACTATATTAGATAGTCAGCTTGATTATTAAATAAAAAAAAATCCTCGGTTCTAAAACCGAGGATTTTTTATGCATTTAGATTTCTAAACTATTCTGTTGCATTTGCAGGAGTGTCTTGTTCTCCTTCTTTGGCAGCTTTAGCCTCTGCTTCTGCCTTTTCTTTGGCATTTTCCATCACTTTAATTTGTTTAAGCTTGCCTTTCCATATTTTTAAAGCTTCGGTATGTTTTTTTATGTTATCGTGAACAGACTTTACTAGTGGGTTTTTCTCATCCGGATGTTTAAAGAAGGCTAAATTATTTTGAAGTTGATTGACTTCAGCTTTAATTTCAGAGATTTTCTTTCTAATAAAATTATATTCATTTTCAAGTGCCCTTTGGTTATCGGCAGAAGATAAATCCTGAAGTTTATTTTCAAATTTCAGCATTTCTACTTCTTTCTTATTCATGTCTAAGGTGCCAAATAAGGTATCGAGCGCCATATTAAAATCGTTTTCAATTTTGCGTTTGTTTCCTGGAACGCGACCTATAGTTTTCCATTTAGCAATATAATCTTTAATGGTTGCTAAATCTGCTTTTTGATCACCAGTGAGTTTGGTCTCTGTAACTGTTTTTAAGAATTTCTCTTTTTCCGTATACGCCTTTTCTTCTTCGGCACTTGCTTCGTTACGTTTGGCATGAATACGATCGAAATAGTGATTACAAGCCGCTTTAAACTGTTTCCATATTTTATCGCTATCTTTTCTTGGTACATGGCCAATACGTTTCCAGTCGCTCTGAATTTTCTTCATGAGCTGCGTTGTAGCTTCAAAATCTTCACTGTCTTTATTTGCTTCGGCAATTTTAATTAGCTCTAACTTTTTATCTAAATTGTCATATTGATCTTTCTTGAGACTCTTGTAATAAGCGTTTTTTTTATGATTGAATTCTCTTACTGCAGTTTTAAACTTTGCCCAAGTAGCCTCGTTAACCCTAATAGGTACTTTACCCGCTTTAAAAAATTCCTGACGTAGCATTTCAACTTCCTTAATTTTAGTCTGCCATGCTTTATGTGTATTACCACCATCATTAGTTTTTTCTATAATGATGTCTATAATTCCATTTTTAAATACTAAATTCTTCTCGTAAAGCTCATCTAAATGCTTATAGTAATCTTGTCGTTTGTCGTTTATAACTTTAGTAGCTTCCTTAAAGCGTTCCCAGATAGGTTCTCTGTGTTCTTGAGCAACAGGTCCTAATTCTTCTTTCCACATTTTATGTAAAGCCTGCAGTTCTCTAAAAGCCCGATTAATGTTATCATCTTTAGCCAGTTCTTCGGCACGCTCTATAATTTTTATCTTCTTTTCTAAATTATGTTCAAAATCCTTATCTCGTAAATCTCTGTCTAAATGTAATAAATCGTAAAAACGCTCTACATTAAAGTGATAACTATTCCAGGCATTATTGTATTTATCTCGTGGTATAGCACCAGCGTTTTTCCATTGGTCTTGTAATTCTTTAAATTGCTTGTATTTGTTATTCATCGTTTCATCAAGGTCTGTAAGCGCTTTGATGTCTTCTATAATTTGAAGTCTTGTCGATAAATTATCTTTTAAGCTTTTTTCTAAACTTTTATAATGCGACGAAATTTTAGAGCGATATTCTTTATAAATATCATTAAAACTACGTTTAAGAGGTGTAGTGTAATGAAAATCGATTTCATTACCTCCTTGATCTAAAAATTCCTGTTTCTTTTCTTCTACAAGCGCGTTAAATTTCTCATTAAATTCATTTTTAATGGACTCAACATGCTTTTTAATAGCTTGAACCTTTTCATTTTTTACCAATTTTTCAAGTTCCATTACCAAAGCATCTAAAGACATGTCTTGGTATTCTTTCTCTTCTATGGAGTGCCTGTCGCTTGTGCCTTCAGACTCTGCATCTTCGGCATTAGAGTCATCAATTTCATTAATCACATCATCCTCAACAGGTTCTTTAACAGTGTCTTGAGATTCTGCTTCGGCTTCTTTTTGTTGCGCTTCGTTAGGCTCTACTGAAGTGTTTTCTTGAGATTTTTTTTCCTCGTTTCCGTCTGCTTTTGGCAGGTTATCTTGCTCTGACATTTTATAAAATGTTTTGTTTTTGGTAAAAATTTAGACTTTAAAGATAGTAAAACTTGCCTTTTTTAAAAGGATTCAGGCTAATTTTACATTAAATAATTCTGTTTTTATTTATTCCATATTTCCCAGGACTTTTCAGCCTGTAATTCTAACATCTTAAACCCGTTAATTACAGTAGCATTTTTTTGTTTGCCTCGTTTTAAAAATGTCGTTTCAGATGGATTATATATTAAGTCGAATAACACATGATTTTTAGATAGTGCGTTGTATGGAATATTTGGACATTCTTCAATATTTGGAAAGGTTCCTAAAGGCGTGCAATTAACGATAATATGGTGAGATTCAATTACTTTGTGTGTTAGTTCGCTATACGTATAGGTTACATTTTTCGTGTTATTTCGTGAGACAAACGCATAGTCTATGTCCAACGATTTTAAAGCGAAAGCTATTGCTTTACTAGCTCCGCCAGTGCCTAAAATTAATGCTTTTTTATGCTGTGGTTTTAGCAAGGGTTTAATAGACTTTTTAAAGCCATAATAATCTGTATTATAGCCAATGTATTTTCCGTTCCTGCTAATTTTAATGGTATTTACTGCGCCAATAACCTTTGCTTTTTTATTCAGCTTGTCTAAATAAGGGATGATACTTTCTTTATAAGGAATAGTAACATTAAAGCCTTTTATATGTGGTTCATTTTTTAATTGTGTTTCGAATATTTCAATAGTAGCGATATCGAAATTCTCGTAAGTCACCTGCTTTCTATTCTCAGTTTCAAACTTTTTTTTAAAGTAAGTGCGCGAAAAAGAGTAGTCTATATTTTTTCCTATTAAGCCAAATCTACGCATGTATCTTTCGGGTTTTTCTGCCATACCATTCTAAAGCTAAAACAACTGTGATGCCAATAATTATATAAATTAAAGCAATTATGGTTTCTACATTAAATTCTGGGATGTAACGACTGTAATTTTCTACAATGTATTTGCCACCAGAATCGAATAAAAATATGCCAGAATCATCTGTTTTATAAATGGTCTCTTTCCAAGGCCAGACAACACCAAGAGAGCCTACAATAAAACCAATAATTGAAGCTGTTGTAACGCTTTTGTAATGCTTTAAAATATAGCTTAATAGATGAGAAAAGGTAATTAAACCTACTACAGAGCCTAAGGTGAATACACCTAAAACCTTAAGCATTCTAATGCGTTCTAAGTTTTGGGTAAAGCTGAAATCTCCTTTTAAAACCTCGTAAAACGTATCGTAAAGCGCATTCACAGAATCTACTAAAAGCAACACGTAGTTGCCTAGTAATATTAAAATAAAAGACCCTGAAAATCCTGGTAATGTCATACCAGAAACACTAATAATACCACAAATAAAAACAAACCAAAGGTTGTCGTTTTGCGTTGCAGGATCAAGAAAACTAATGCTTATACCAATGGCTGCACCAATACATAGCGCTAACAAAGTGGTAAATTTCCAATCTTCAAAATCTTTGGCAATGTAATAAATAGAGCCTAGAATCATACCAAAAAATATACTCCAAACGTATAACTCGTAATGCTTAAGAAAGTAATCTAATAGTTTAGAAACGCTAAAATAACTAATAACCATTCCTAAAAAAAGCAAGCTCAAAAACCTCCCGTTTATATAATGAAAGAAGGATTTAAACCTTCCGTTAAAAAATAATTTGAATGCAATAGTATTAACCCGTTTAAGCGAGTGGATAAACTCTTCGTAAAAACCAGCAACAAAAGCGACAACACCACCAGAAACACCAGGAACTTTATTTGCAGCTCCCATTCCTAACCCTTTTAAGATTAAGAAAATTTTATCCATGAATGTTCTTGTACTTTGCATTATGCTCTTTTTGAACCTATTTTTTCTAAAACAAATATGGTTAAGAATCCAGCAATCATTAAACCTATTGCAAGTGCTAATTGATGGTTAACATTATTAATTTCCGCATACGTAAAAGGCGAAATACTTTGGTCTGTAACCGTTTTAAAGCTTTCGAAATTGTTTATTTTTTTCTGAAATACAGCAAGTGTTCCTAATTGCGACACACTTGAAAAGGCAATCACCTCTCCAGCGGTATCTTCCATTACTGTTAGTGTTTGTTTCCATGGCCAAACTTTATTTAGAGAGCCAAAAATAAAACCAGTTAACAAAGCTAATGTTGTATTGTGGTAATTTTTAAATAACCATTTTAATAGACGACTAAAACTTAATAGACCAACTAAGGCTCCTGCAGCAAAAATAGCAATACGCTTAATATCGAAATCATGAAAAGCATCGCTTAAGGTTTTATAAGCACCTAAAATAACCAATATAAATGAGCCTGAAATGCCAGGTAAAATCATGGCGCAAATAGCAATAGCTCCAGCAATAAATAGATAAAACGGATTAGCGTTACCAGCTAATGATGGTAAACTTGAAATATAAAAAGCTGTTGCGGCCCCAATAATTAACGCAACAACGCTAATGGCGCTCCATTTTTTCACTTGTTTCCCCACAAAATAGATACTAACCACTATAAGGCCAAAAAAGAAGGACCATATTAAAACAGGGTGTTCTTCTATCAGGTATTTTGCTAAGCGCATAAACGACACAAAACTAATTATAATACCTGTTAATAAAGCCAGTAAAAAATTACCATTCGCTTGTCTCCAAAAGGACTTAAATCCTTCGGTTTTAAGTGTTTTAAATAAGGATACATTAATGTTACTAATAGTAGTTATTAACTCTTCGTATATACCAGAAATAAAGGCAATGGTTCCTCCTGAAACTCCAGGAACGGCATCTGCTGCTCCCATGGCAACGCCTTTTAAAGCAATTATAAAATAGTCTTGAAGTTTTCTGTGCATAGTTTAATTTGGTGTTGAACCAAAGGTATGCAAATAATTAAAGTTTTATAAATGCTATTGTTTCTTTTTTAATTCCTTTTTTAACGCAAGAGCGTTGTATACATCTGGAAATAACTCTTCTAAAATAATAATGTGTTCGGCATCAAAGCGCATGGCGTTTTTAAGGTGATAGGTTGCTTTTTCGGTTTCTAATAATTGAAAATACAAGCCAGCCAACCTAAATTCTATTTCGGCATTTTCCGGATAAAACTCTGCTGCTTGTATTAAATTAAATGTAGCAGCCTCTGGTTCTCCTAATTCTGCTAATATATCACCACGAACCAACCAGGTTTCAAGCTCGTAATTTCCTAGTTCTAAAGCACGCTTGTGTCCACGTTCTGCTTCTTCTAAGAAGTTTAGTCTATGATTGATTTTTGCATAATATTTCCAATACAATACATTTTCGCTATCAATATTTATAGCTTTATTTATGTAGTATAAAGCTTTTTGATAGTTTTTTTGCTTACAATAAAACTTTGTAATGGCTATCCACCCTTTATCTAAAAGCGGATCTTCGTGTACTGTTTTGTAATAATATTGGACCGCTAAATCCTTGTTCCCTAATTTTTCGTGACAACTGCCTATACGTAATAATGCAAAAGATGTTGGGTCTTCTAAAGTTAACGTAATACTATAGTTTTCTATAGCTTCATTATAGTGCTTAAGTTTTTCGAGTACTTTACCTTTTTCAAGATAAGCTCCTATAAAAGTGTCATCAGAGATTATGGCAAAATCGAAAGCACTCAACGCTTTGTCATAATCCTTTAATTCGTAATACTCACGTCCTAATTGATGCCAGGCCACTTCGCAATACGGGTTTTTATCTAAATAGGTGTTAAGAAATGCAATGGCTTCATTATTTTGATCTAAAAAATCGAAGCAGTAAATAATATTATAAAGTGATCCATAGTCTTCAGGATTTTCTTCAAGGCAATTCATAAAATTGTCTCTTGCCATATCAAATTGGTCTAAAAAAAGATATTCCATACCAATTAATGAGTATAAATCTGAAGTTTCTTCAGCAAAACTCAACGCACTTTTTAAAACATCAATAGCTTCATCGTGTTTATCTTCTTTCGATAAAATATTTGCTTTTTGAATATAAATTTCTTCGTTCGAAGGTTCGAGCACATACAGTTCATTCAACAACGTATTTGCTTTATCCAATTCGTTTTCAAAAACGAATATTTCAACCTTAAAGAGTTTTAAATTTGTAGAGCTTGGATGTTGTTCTAAACCTAATTTTATAGCTTTTTTAGCAAGGGCAACCTTACCTTGATTTAGGTAATGGTGAATGATATTTTCAAATTCATTAGAGTCGAAAAACAAAACATTGTTTGTTTTTAGCATCGACTCAAATTTTGTTAGCGATATGTTATTATTTTCTTCTTGGCTAAAATCCATAGGCACATATTTAGCATTGCGTTGTAATAAATGTAACGTTCAAAGCGCTTTTATTAGCATATTACAAGCAAATGTTTTTAACAAAGTAATGAACAACTACAAACTAAATACTTATTTTTTATAGTTTAAATACTGATTTTTAGCTGTTTGCAGATTATAGTTTACTCTGTATTTTATTTAATACTTCAACAATAATGCCACAGCCTTTTACTAATTCTTGGTTTGTAATGGTAAGAGGAGGTGTAATACGAATAGCTTTAGGCTCGAATAACAGCCAAAATAATATAAGTCCATGATCTTGAGCGCTTAAAATCAATTGGTTGACTATTTCTGCGGAAGGTAATATGGCAGTTAACATTAAGCCTTTTCCTCTAATTTCTTGAATTAGTGGATGCTTTAAGTGTTCTCTAATTAACTGTTCTTTTTCTAAAGTTTGTGACATTAAGTCACTTTCTACTATTTCCTGTAGTGTTGCAAAAGCTGCCGCTGCAATAACAGGATTACCACCAAAGGTAGTAATATGACCTAATTTAGGACTGTTTTGTAATTTATCCATTAATTTGGTTGAAGCTGTAAACGCACCAATTGGCAGTCCGCCACCAAGACCTTTTCCGGTAACCAGAATGTCTGGAATGCAATTGTAATGTTCGAAACCGAATAATTTGCCAGTACGTCCCATACCAGGCTGAATTTCGTCTAAAATTAATAAAGCGCCAACAGCATCACAACGCGTTCTAACCTTTTCAAGATACTGGTTTACAGGTTCTATAAAGCCTGCACCGCCTTGTATAGTTTCTAATATAACGCAGGCCGTTTTTGAGGTTATGTTTTCTAAATGAGGCTCGTGGTTAAAAGTAATGTGCTTAATATCTGGAAGTAATGGTCTAAAAGGTGCTTTACGCTCTTCAAAATCCATTAAACTTAAAGAGCCCATAGTATTGCCATGGTAGGCATTGTGCGCTGCAATAATCTCGCTTCGGCCAGTGGCTCTTCGGGCGAGTTTTAATGCGCCTTCAATAGCTTCAGTTCCAGAATTTACCAAGTATGTTTTTTTTAAAGAATCTGGTAGGTGTTTTGCTAATAATGCGCACAAATCTACAGCAGGTTTCTGGATGTATTCGCCATAAACCATAACATGCATGTAGCTATCCAATTGCGTTTTTATAGCCTTAACTACTCGTGGATGAGAATGCCCTAAACTACAAGCCGAAACACCAGCCACAAAATCTAGATAGGCTTTATTTTTAGTGTCGAAAATGTACGCGCCTTTAGCATGAGAAATTTCCATAGCCAAAGGATGTGGCGAAGTTTGCGCTTGATATTTAAAGAACGCGTTGCTCATTAATTTTCTTCTGTCTTTTCCTTTAAAGGTATTCCTAATGCTGGTAAATCTTGTTTTTTTAATTGCTTTTTAAGCAAGTTAGGGTTTGCTTTGTTCGTGTTTTCTCTTTCCAGCTTAGTAGGGATTTGTCTGGAAGCTTTTAAAGGCTTGTCGTCACGAGCATCACCAAATCTTACTTTAGGTTTACTTTCTTCATCGGCTTTTTCTACACGATTTAGCAAGTTTTCATCAAAAAACTCTTCCTCTGGAACTGCAGGTGCCAGACCTTTTATAATGGGTAAATTTAAAGGTGGATCGTCTTTAAATAAATCTTCAACACTAAGTGGTCTCTCGTCTTCTCGCCAATCGAAATCTTTCAGTTTTACAGCATTTTTTGGGATATCGTCTTCTGGATATGTTTTACCTTCAGATTGTATTAAACGCTTATAGTAGTAAATGCCAGTATCATCAAAAAACATTTCAATGTTAGCCGAACGTGCTTTGTCTAAACCTACAAATTCATCATCTTCATTTCTTATAATAAATATAGATTCTGAATTTTTAAATATATTAACTTGTTTTAACTGGTTTTCATCATCGAACAACCCAACCAATCGCTTTCCTTTTATCTGGCTGTAATAATCTGTGCTTAACGTATCTTTACTTATAATAAAGGCATTGTTAAATACGATTAGCGAATCTAATTTTTCGGTTTCTGGATTCGATTTTAAATGGATGGTATCACCTGTCATTTGGTTTGTTTCATGCCATAAAATAGGTCTTCGCTTTACGGCAAAAGCATCTTTTTTAGACAAGCGAGATAAATTAATAAGCTGTGTTAAACCGGTTTGATGATTAACATGAATAGAATCTGCCTTACCACTAACATCAGATTTGTAAAGTTTAGCATTTCTAAACGCCCTTGTAATACGGTTATCTTCTTTTCCAGTAACCATTAAAGTGTCTGAATGTATATAAACAGAATCCTTTTCCTGTACCGAAATAGCCAAAGCACGTTTGGTAACAAAGGCCGAATCTTTAGATTTATAAACTTCGGCATAATGGCCTTTAATAATACTGCTGTTGATAGTGTCGGTAATTTTTATATTGTTGGAAGCTGACGCAAAATCTATATTTCTGTCAAAATACATACTGTCACCTTCGACCACACGATTATCGTAATCTATTCTTGAGTTTTTAGTAAAATAGCCAGTATCGTTATTGGTATTGTAAAAACCACGTTCGCAAAATACCGTACTTGTTTCTCCAACTATTTTTGAAGGCCCATACATATATGCATGCCCAGTCTCTGAGTAAAAATCTAACTGATTGGTGGTTAATACATATTCGGGATTTACCAGTTTTACAGTATTTAAGAAGCGGTATTTTTTTTGGGACATGTAATAGCGACCAACAGTACTTGTAATGGTTCCAGACGAATCTCTCACCACTTTGCCATCTTCGTTATAAAAAGCTTCCTGCTTTGCACGATCGAAAAACAGCTTGTCTGTTGTTAAAACCGAACTTGGTTCGGTTAAAACCACATCGCCTTTGGCGTAGGCTAATTGTGTATTTCCGCTGTACTCGGCATATTTGGCTACCATAGTAATAGTGTCGCCTTGTATCATTTTTACGTTGCCGTACGCCTCTACAAAATTTTCTTTTCCGTATAAAACGGCTTGATCGCAAAACATATCTATACCATCATGATAGACGTGCACCTGTCCAGCATCACTACGCGTTAAAATTCTGGCGCCAGGATAATTTTCTTCGTCTATTTCACCAAAAGCACCAGAGTCTTTAATTTCAATATTTTTGCGTTGTTGTGCATGACTATTGAAAGCTAATAGACTGATGAATGCTACTATAAAAAGGTTTTTAAACATTTAGATTCTTTGTATGTAAGCAAAAATAACGATTATAATGAGTTAGCATGATGTATTAGGATAATTTTAATATTAAAAAAACCTGCCGAAGCTTTTGCTTTGGCAGGTTTTGAGTTTGTTCTAAATTTAGAAACTAATCTCTAAAAATAGTCTGTTTTCTATCTGGACCAACCGAAACAATAGTAATAGGGATTTCTAATTCCTTTTCAAGAAAATCGATATAATCATTTAACTCTTTAGGGAGTTGCGCATCTTCATTCATTTTGGTTAAATCTTCTTTCCAGCCCTTAAACTCAGTATAAATAGGCTCAACATTTTCCGGCTCGATATTAAACGGTAAATGCTCAATCGTTTCACCTTTATATTTATAAGCGGTAGCTACTTTTAAGGTTTTAAAACCAGAAAGCACGTCGCTTTTCATCATCATTAATTGTGTAACACCATTAACACGACACGTGTATTTAAGCGCCACTAAATCCAACCAGCCACATCGTCTTGGTCGCCCAGTTACAGCACCAAATTCTTGACCAACTTTTGCCATTTCTTCACCAACCTCGTCAAATAACTCGGTAGGAAAAGGACCAGAGCCAACACGAGTAGTGTAGGCTTTAAAAATACCAAAGACTTCTTTAATTTGGTTTGGTGCAATACCTAAACCTGTACAAGCACCAGCAGCAGTGGTGTTAGAGGAGGTTACAAAAGGATACGTACCAAAATCGATATCTAAAAGCGAACCTTGAGCGCCTTCGGCTAAAATGGTTTTACCCTCTTTTAAAGCCTTATGTAAGTAAGCTTCACTATCAATAAATTGTAATTCTTTTAATCGTTCTACAGACTCGAAAAACTCAACTTCCATTTCATCTAAATCGTATTGCACATCTACATTGTAAAAAGCAATCATAGCTTCATGTTTGTTGGCTAATGCTCTGTATTTTTCTTTCCAGTCTGGCATTTCTAAATCACCAACACGAATACCATTTCTACCCGTTTTATCCATATATGTTGGACCTATACCTTTTAAGGTTGAGCCAATTTTAGCTTTTCCTTTGGAAGCCTCGCTTGCAGCATCTAATAAACGATGCGTAGGTAAAATTAAATGTGCTTTACGCGATACAATTAATTTTGCTTTATAATCTATATCAAACTGGTCTAATCCTTCTAATTCTTTAATAAACACGACAGGATCGACAACTACACCATTGCCAATAACATTCATAGAATTTTTATGAAAAATTCCAGAAGGAATCGTTCTTAAAACATGCTTAATACCATCGAATTTTAGGGTGTGCCCTGCATTTGGACCACCTTGAAAACGTGCAATGATATTATATTTTGAAGTTAGAACATCGACAATTTTCCCTTTGCCTTCGTCTCCCCATTGTAAACCAAGTAGTAAATCTACTGCCATTATAATTAGTTGTTTTTAGTTGTCTTTTGTTGTGTTTTTAGTACCATAGAAATAGAGAGAATGATTATTGATTTTTATATCGAAAACCTCTTCTATTGTTTTTTTTATGGATTGAATTCGTGGATCGCAAAATTCGATAACCTCACCAGTATCTGTTAAAATAACATGATCGTGCTGTTTATCGAAATACGATTTTTCGTAGTGTGCCTGGTTTTGTCCAAATTGATGTTTTCTAACCAAACCACAATCTAAAAGTAATTCTATGGTATTATAAAGTGTTGCGCGACTAACACGATATTTTTTGTTTTTCATTTTTAAATACAAAGATTCAATATCAAAATGCTCTTTGTTATTGTAAATTTCCTGAAGTATAGCGTAACGTTCTGGTGTTTTTCTATGACCATTACTTTCTAAGAAAGCTGTAAAAACGTTCTTAACAATCTCCTGATTTTTAGTGTCTGTATTTGCGCTCATAATGTAAGTCGCAAATTTACATATTTTTTTGAGGTTATTCTATAATTTTAAGAGTTTCGATGTCGTGTTATTCATCACTTATTAACAAGTAGAAAATTACATACGTGTAACCTTCTCGATACCATTAATTTTTTTCAGATTATCCATTACTTTTTTTAGTAACGTCTTGTTTTTTACACTTACGTTAATTTTACCCGAGAAAATGCCATGATCACTTTGAAAGCTAATGCTCGTCATGTTTACATTCATATTTTCTGAAATAATTTTTGTAATATCATTAACCAGACCTAAATTATCAAGACCTGAAAGTAAAATATTGGCGTGGTATTCTTGCTTAGAAGAATCAATCCATTTGGCATGCATAATCCTGTAGGCATAGTTAGATTGCATACTAAGCGCGTTCGGGCAGTTTTTTTTATGGACTTTTATGCCTTCATTAATGGTTAAAAACCCAAATACTGGATCACCAGGAATAGGATTACAACATGTTGCTAATTTGTAATCTAAGGTTTCCTCTTCTTTTCCAAACACCAGCATATCGTAATTGCTGGTAATCTCGTCTTTTTCTAATTCTTCTTTAGAAACTGTGTTTTTACGTGTAATTTTATTTTTCAGGAAGCTTACTAATGCATTGCTTCGTGAAGCAGCATATTCTTTAAGCATAACGTTACTAATGCTGCCAATACCCACACGATAGAATAAATCTAAACTTGTTTTAAGTTTAAAATGATTAACCATTTCGTTAACCGATTTTTCGTTGAGCGTTATTTTAAGCTGCTTTAGTTTTCTGCGTAAAATTTCCTTGCCTTCCTCTGCAATAATTTTTTCGTCTTCGCGCAGTAACGATTTAATTTTGCTTCGCGCACGAGAAGTAGTGGCATAATCTAACCAGTTTGGATTTGGTTTTACGTTATCGCTGGTTAAAATATCTACTTGATCTCCACTATTAAGCTCATGACTAAGCGGTACGAGCTTTCCATTAACCTTTGCGCCACGTGTTTTCATACCAACTTCTGTATGAATACTAAATGCAAAATCTAAAGGTGTTGCTCCTTTGGGTAATGATTTTAAATCTCCTTTTGGCGTAAAAACAAAAATTTCCTTAGAGTAGAGGTTAAGTTTAAATTCCTCTACAAAATCTACAGCATTGGTTGATGGATTTTCAAGGGCTTCCTGCAGCCTGTTTATCCACATGTCAAGATTATCTTCCTTGTTGTCGTGGTTTTTGTATTTATAGTGCGCGGCATAGCCTTTTTCGGCAATCTCGTTCATTCGCTCACTTCTAATTTGTACTTCTACCCAGCGTCCTTTAGGTCCCATAACTGTAATGTGCAAGGCTTCGTAACCCGTGGATTTTGGAGACGAAATCCAATCGCGTAGTCGTGTAGGATTTGGTCTGAAGTGATCGGTTACAACCGAATATATTTTCCAAGCTAAGAATTTTTCATTTTCCTTATCAGATTTATAAATAATTCTTACTGCAAATTTATCGTAAACTTCATCGTAGGACACGCCTTGTTTTTCCATTTTTCTTTTAATTGAAAAAATAGATTTTGGACGTCCTTTTATTTCATAATTTAAATTTTCTTTATCGAGAGAGGTCTTTATAACGTTATTAAACTCTCTTATGTAAGCATCTTGATCTTGCTTACTTTCTTTCATTTTAAGTAAAATATCGTTGTAAACTTCGGGCTCTGTATATTTTAAACTTAAATCTTCGAGTTCGGTTTTAATATTATACAGCCCAATTCTATGTGCCAAAGGTGCATAGATATAAAGAGTTTCGCTTGCAATTTTAACCTGCTTATCTCCACGCATAGAATCCATGGTTTGCATGTTATGAAGTCTATCGGCTATTTTAATAATTATAACCCGTACGTCGTCATTTAGGGTAAGCAACATTTTTCTAAAATTCTCTGCTTGTAACGAGACGTCCATATCTTTCTCCTTGCTTAAAGAAGAAATTTTGGTTAAGCCATCAACAATTCTGGCAATGGTTTCGCCAAATAGTCGCTCGATATCTTTAATGGCGTAATCTTCATTGTCTTCAACAACATCGTGAAGTAGTGCGGCTGCAATAGAAGTGGCATCTAATCCTATTTCTGATGCGACAATACGTGCCACAGCGATAGGGTGAAATATATATGCTTCACCACTTTTTCGGCGTTGTTTTTTATGCGCATCTACAGCTACTTCAAAGGCTTTTCGAATTAGCTTTTTATCTTCTGTAGAAAGAGATGTGTAACTAACTTTTAAAAGGTCTTTGTAGGCTTTTGCAATGGCTGCATTTTCATTTTCAATTTCTATTGCTGTCATAGTAGAATTAAAAATAATAATTAAAAACGAATGCGCAAGGTGTTTTGTTATTTTTTAAATGAAGTAGTAACTACTTTATTTAAAATGAAACAGTATAGATTTAATCTTCTTTATACACTTCCATTTGTATGCCTAAACCATAATTGTTTAAGCCTACTTTTAGCAAATTAGAGTTGCTAATGTTTTCTTTATCGAAAAGCACCCATTTTCCACCATCTAAAAACACGCGCTTTACGTAAGTTCTTTTTTCGGAAATCTCATCTGTAAAAGGTAAAAGCGGTCTAAACGTAGTAGAAACTTTTACAATACCACGTTTTGTTTTAATCTCCTGGTATTTCTTATTGGGTAGTAGTTTTCCATTATCGTCTGTATAACCAAGTACCTGAAGTGATATAAATAAGCCATCTTTAGGCATATAAACATCGTGAGCAGTAACATCGAGGTCTATAATTTTGTCGTTTTTTTCATTAGCTATAAATACCACCTTATCATACGTTAAAACGTCTCCAGGTAAGCCGTTGTTGTTTTTATAAAAATTAACTTTAAACAGTGTTGAAAACGGTCTCTTGTCCGAGGTTTTTCGTTTTCGTTTTTCCCAGTCTTTAGCTTCCACTTTAATAGGAATTTGTAAACTGGAGATACGCTTGGTTTCGGGAGAAGTGTTGGGAAAAAATACGGCAATTTCACTTTCAATAGTTGGAAGCCAGCATTTATAATAATCGTCGTGAAGTGTGGGTTTAATTTTTTCTAATTTAAATTTTCCGCGAGGCTTAGTTAAAAACACTTCATCAAGTGTGTTTATACTTGCTTTCATAACAATAGTGGATGGTAAATCTTGGGTTGCAAGTTTTAAATCTGTATAACCAATGGCTGAAATAAATAGCGAATCGATGTCCTTATATAATTTTTTTGTGAAATAAAATTTACCATCGTCGTCTGCAAAAAGCCCGTTACCATTACCAAAAGAGATGGTAGCATAGGAGACAGGTTCTTGGGTGTCGGACAAAATAGTAGTGTTTTGGGCTAAACTATATAGCGAAGCAAAACAAAATAAAATAGATGTTATTTGTTTAATCATATTTTAAATATAACAAATTTAATACCAACGTTTTTTCTTCTTTTTAGAAGCTTCACTTTTACGTCCTTTTTTATACTTGGAACCTTGCTTTTTGTGCACAGGAGGCTTTGCTTTTGGGTCTAATGGATAAGGGTGTTCTTCTACTATATCTAACTGTAAATTTATAAGTTGTTGTATTGTTTTTATATATTCTTTTTCGTCTGCAGAACAAAAAGAATAGGCTGTACCTGTATTTCCTGCTCTTGCAGTTCTACCAATTCTGTGTACGTAGGTTTCTGGTACGTTAGGCATATCGAAATTAATAACAGCATCTACATTATCTATATCAATACCACGTGCTGCAACATCTGTTGCGATTAAAATATTTACTTCGTTATTTTTGAATCTGTTTAAAGCTTCCTGTCTTAAGGTCTGGCTTTTATCGCCATGAATACTATCTGCTTTGTAATTGTTTTTAAGAAGTGTTTTTTCTAATTTATCTACACCATATTTTGTTCTTCTAAATATAATAATTCTACCTTTAATGGTGTTACGCAGTAAGTGTAAACATAACTCAATTTTTTTAGGTTTTGGAACGTAATACAAAGCCTGATTTACGTTTTTAGAGGTTGAAGAATTCTGGGAAACTTCAACCCGTTTGGGCTTATTTAAAATAGTTTCTGCCAATTGCTCTACTTTGTAAGGCATAGTTGCCGAAAAAAGTAGAATTTGCTTTTCGGCAGGACAGAGTCTTTCAATTTTTTTAACATCGTCTATAAAGCCCATATCGAGCATTAAATCGGCTTCGTCTAAAACCAATGTTTCAACGTAATCTAAATTTATAATATCTTGTTTGTGTAAATCGAGTAGTCTTCCTGGTGTGGCAATTAAAATATCGACACCTTTTCGTAAGATATCCTTTTGTGGTTCTATGGAAGCACCACCAAAAACTACTGTAGAGCGTAAGTTGGTATAGGTAGAATATTCCTGAAAATTTTCCTGAATCTGAATTGCCAATTCTCGTGTTGGACTTACAATTAGCGCTCGCACTTTCTTTTTATTCTTTGCTGCATCCTGCTTATCGTATAACAATTGTAAAATAGGCAACGCAAACGCTGCAGTTTTACCAGTTCCTGTTTGGGCAGAAGCAATTACATCTTTTTTGTCTAAAACTAACGGAATGGTGCGTTCTTGAATTAGGGTTGGGTTATCGTAACCTTTTTCGGCAATTGCACGTAGTAAAGGTTTGTTTAGTTTTAGGTCTTTAAATGACATGAGTATAAGTTTGCTACAAAGGTAGTTTTTTTAGCATCCATTTTATTTTATTAAAAAGATAAATCTTGTAGCCTCTATTTGACAGGCACTTTTAAAACCTCTATAGTATAAGTAGCCACAATATCCTCATCAATTTTTAAATGTACATCGTAGTATCCTTTGCGTTTAAACTTATAATTAAATGATATGTTACCGTTTTCATTTTTAAAATTATATATGTTTAATACATGCGTATTGCCTCCCGTAATTTCTACTAAAGACACCTTTTTTTTAGTACTGTCTTTTATGGCTTTAAACACCCAATTAATTTCCTCATTTCTTTTTACCGTAAAATCCATTTTCTCTGGTGTTACAGGAATTACTTTATGTTTAAATGTTTCGCCATAAACCAGAGGAGGCGCTTGGTATGCTACATTTTTTAAAGTATCTTTAAGTAGCCATTTACTATCAATTGGGTGATGATTTTTAGAAAATAGATCAGGGTCTGTTAAAAAATAACCATCATTATAATCGTTGGTAAAAATGTTTTCTTCGGTGGTGTAACCACTTGACCATGTTGCATCGCACAAATACCATTTGTTATTTAATTTAACGGCATTCCAGGAATGGTTTGTAGCTTCAAGCTCTTCTACATTAGAAGTAGCAGAACGTCCATAGCCATCTATAATTTCACATTCGATATTGGCGAAAAAACACAATTCCTTAATTAAGTAAGCATAACCCGTACACATTGTTTTTTTTTGATTAATTAATGTGCTGAAAGCGGTTTTCTTATACTTATTATTCCAATTAACATAAGCAATACTGTCGTTTTTAAACTGTCTTTGTTTTTTACTTACTTTCTCATTTTGAAAATAATCGCCTTCAATATTATTACAAACCCAGGTGTAAATGGCTCTAAATTTTTCAACTTTAGTAGGAAGTTTATATGTTAATTTATGAGCCAATACAGGAAGGTTCTTTAAGTCGCTACCCTTATTTAGTTTTGCTACATTATCTGCAATGGTAAAATCTATAGTTTTAAAGTCTGAGATTTGAGCAATAGCAGAGGTGAATAACAAAAAGGCAAATAGAGGAAGTAGGTTTTTCATAGAAATTTTATTTTTTTCTATTGGATTTGTACACTTCTTTAACTGCTACTTTTCCCATAATAATAACAGGATCTAATTTCATATTTATTTCTAAAGCTATGTTTGAAGCTGACTCTTTATCTTTAATGGTTAGTTTTTGCGATTCCATACCAACGTAGCTAAAAACTAAAACGTCTCCTTTTTTAAGTTTTTCTGGAAAAACAAAATTACCATTAATGTCTGTTACAGTTCCAATGTCGGTACCTTCTAAAACAACATTTACTCCTGGTATTGCATCTAAATCGTCCGAAACGTTTCCTTGTACAAGAAATTTATCTTGTAGTGGTACACTCATTTCTGTTTTAGTAGTTTGATTTCTGGTATCTTGAGCCTGTGACAGATTTATTGAAAATAAAGCTAAACAGGCTAAACCAACACCACTTAAAACGCCGTAAGTTTTAGGTTTTAATTGCTGAGTGTCTAGTTGCCCAGCCTTAAATCTTCCGCAAGTGTTTTGTGTGTTTTTAGTGCTAAAATATTTGTTAATGTCCTCTTTTTTCATAGTTGTAAAGTCTATAACTTCCTTGTCGCAAGCATTACAAAAACCACCGTTGGCAGTTGCAGTAAATGAGTTAAAATCTTCTTGACAAGGTGTGTTGATGTTTAACGTAAATGCATTTTTCATGATATATAGTTTTATAGTTATTATACTCCAAACCTATACATCTATTAACTATTATAAAATGAGGAGTTAGTAAACACTCCATTTTAATGAGTGTAATGCCTCTTTTAATGAGTTAACACTATTAAGATAAGATAAAAAAATAGTTTTACTAACGCATCCATTCACAAATTATGGATTATTAGTGCGATTTTAAAATCTTAATTACCTATTAACTAAAATTATTGCTTGTAATACCAAAAAGGAATGTTGGCAACTTTGTATTGTATTGTAGAATCTGTTTTTCTATATTTTTGAGCGCGTTCTATTTGTAATAAATGTTTACCTTCTTTAAGGTCTTTAATATCTAAAACAGTTTCAAAGCCTAATTGATCAAGCCTATTGAGTGTTAAAATAAAATCAAAATCTGTGTACGTAACCGAATCAATTTTTATTGTGTGTATGCTCTTTAAGGTCTTTAAATATTCGGTTTTAATGCTATCTATGTTTATTGTTTTTTCAGTGTCATTCATACTTATAGAAAAAGCTAAACCTGAAGAAATACCACGAGTATCCTTATTTGGTTTTAAAGATGAATTAAAGGCGAAAACATCATCTTCTATAGGGTCTGAAAATTCTAAAAAGATTTTTAAATACGATTTTTCAATGATTTTAGACGGTATTGAAGCCTTGCTTAGAAAGTCACCTTTTTCAATAATTAAGTCGTCGTAATTATATTTATCGGCAAAATTCACTGAAGAATCTACATCGATGCTTAGATAATTGGATCTTTCATAATTTAATGTGGTTAAAAAAATTATTAACACATATAACGGAATAAGGAAAATACTCAAACGCCTGCCAAATTTATTGTCTAAAAAATTATAGACTAAAGGTCTATATAAAAAGGACAGTGTTATAAAACTAAAAAGCCAATAAAATGGAAAATACATGACAGCTGTCCATCTCTTTTTCTTTAAAAACCCTTGGGTTAAAAAGTCTATTAAATTTAAAATAATTCCAAATAACACAATAATAATGAGTATGCTGCCTGTAACAGACAATAATGGATTACTACCATTTTCGCTATTGGAAATAAAAAATGTCCAAGCTATTAACGCTATTAATCCTAAAGAAAGAAACACAGATACCACATAAAAAACAAGCAAAAATGACAGAGCAAATAATATACTACAATAATTCTCAAGTCTTGCAATGTACTTATCGAAAGAACCAATGCGTTTTCTTAGATGCTTATCGAATATAGGAGCGTATTTTAACTTTTTGTAGTCTATATCTCCCGAAACATAACGTAATCCTAATGCACCAATCCATAAACCTCTTAAAACGACGTGCACAATGAGTGTAAACATTAAAATTGAGCATGATATTAATGCGACAGTAAAAACAAACATTAATAAACTTTGTCCTTCGTTTTGAAACGTATTATGGTAAATTTCTAATGGCGCAATTGCTTGAGATAACCCATAAATAGCAAAACCCGAAATAATAAGTTCTAATTGCCAGCTCTCTTGCTGGAGTTTGTCTAACCATTCTTTAAAACGTATGGAATTGTAGTGGTTCTTCATAGTTACATACCAAATTGCAGGAATAATAAAATTAAAACTACAATTAATAAAATAAAAATAACAATATTTTTTACTCTAGAGGGTTTGCTTTTTATAACATGACTGCCTTTAAAATCCCTGTCTTTATTTTTTACAATAGCATTCCTTTTTTTTAACTTAGGTTCTACAATTGTGTTGTCTATTCCATCAAAAAAACTTGGGTCGTCGCTAAGCGAATCGACAATATCTTTAGACTTTTTTAAGCCCAGATTAGTTTCTTCCTTTATATATTTTATGGCTTGTATCTTATCATTGTTATGTATAAGATGAAGCAACTTATGTTTATCTAATTGGATACCATTAATGGTAATATGTTCACTCATTTTATGACTATTTAGTTGCGTTGTTTAACGCATTTAACCCTCCAACAATTGGTAAAATTAAATGTGTTTTGTCTAAATCGATTGTTAATTCTGTCCCTGGTTTAGGATGTAGTGTAAACTCTTTATCGCTTGAGAATATAACTAGTCCAATTTGCTGTCCGGCTTTTATAATCTGGTCGTCTGGCTGTAATTTAAAAGTTACTTTATAAAACTTGTCTTTTTTTAATGGCTCACTTTCGGTTAGCGATTTATAATTTTGAGGGTCTGCCCAACCACGAGTTATAATATTATCTGTAATGACTTTCGAGTCCTCATCGTAAGGAAGTGAAACCAGCCAAACCGATAGGTTTGCAGCAACTTTACTACTCGAGAGGGTTATAGTAACCTCGCTTTCACCAGAAATATGAAGCGCTTCTTTTAATATTGGTGTGGCATATAACAAGCGGTTTTTAGAACTTGTAGCTTGAGCGTGCGCTTTGCCAGAGATATTAAAATCGTCAATTAACGTTTCGGTTTTTTGTTTTTTGCTTTGAGTGGTTGTTAAAGCGCCAATATTATTTCCGCCTTGGTTTAAATACAATGTTACATTTTCTGCCTTCGGATTTGGATACGCATCGTAAGCAGTTGGCTCGTCCCGTTTATCGTTTTCTCTAACAATCCACACCTTTTTATCGTTTTCCACATTATTTTCAATACCATGCAAATAGCGTGTAAACCAACGATTCATCATTGTTAATGGTGGTGGTCCACCATGTCCATTCTGGTGGTAATATAATTGTGTAGATAATCCCATTGCTGTAGCTTTCTGATAAATTCTATTGCTGTGTTCTGGCATAACGTTCCAATCGTTAAAACCATGAGACATTAGCAAGGCCGCTTTCATTGGAGCCATTTGGTTTAAGTAATCCCGATTGTTCCAGAAGTCGTTTAAATCTCCTGTTTGTCTGTCCATACCATTTTTCATTTCGGTATCTCTTATCCTTTTATTATTGCCTTCACGTTTCTCTTCTGCACCACTGTGTACAAAGTCGTAAAGTACATCTATGTCCTCGCCCAAATAACCTCCTGGCGAACGCACCAAACCGTTAGAACGGTAGTAATGGTAAGACGATGTATTTGGTGCAATTGGTATAATAGCCTCTAAGCCCTCAACACCTGTTGTTGCAGCGGCTAATGGTAACGTTCCGTTGTACGATGTTCCTGTCATGCCCACTTTTCCGGTAGACCAAAAGGCTTCCACAGGCTCATTACCATCTCTTTCTGTAAACCCTTTTGCTCTGCCACATAACCAATCTATAACTGCTTTTGGTGCTAAAGCTTCATTAGGGCCACCAATAGTTGGAGCACCATCCGAGAGACCAGTGCCGGGAGAAGAAGAATGTACTACAATATAACCACGTGGCACCCATTTTAAAATATGAGAATTCGATATAATAGGACGTTTTCCTATGCGTTTCACTTCTGGATGCACGCGCTCTTTTCCAATTTCGCCAAGTTCATGCTGTACATCCCACATCACACCAGGAAGGTCTGCGGCTACACCAGCAAAATAAGGGCTGGTAACATAAATAACGGGTAATTTTAGACCTTGAGTATCTGTTTGTTTTGGTCGCGTTACTGCAACATGTATACGGTCTGGTTTGCCATCTTCGTCTGTATCGAAACTGGTTTCTACCCATAGATCGTGTCTAATCCAATCTTCAGCACTACTAAAACCTTCAACTATCTGTGCTTCTCCGTTTTCGAAAACAGGAATGGTTTTATCTTGCGAAAAACCAGAAATAGCTGTTAAAAACAGGATTGAAAATAACTTAATTATGTTTTGACTCTTCATCATAATAACTGCTTGTAATAATTTCTTGGTACAAGTTAGTTATTTTTCCCGAATAGGGAAGTAGCTGTGTATTTAGGAAATTATAAAAAATAAAAACTATAAAATAGAATTTAAAGCTCGGTATATTGATGCTTTAATTTCTGTTTTCATACTATTTTTTGAAGCAAATTTCTGATTGACCTCTATTTCTATACCCAAATAGTGCTTAGGGAATTGTTTTCTTAAGTAGGTGGTAAATCCATCTGCTTTTCCCAGATACGGATAGTTAAACCTAATTTTTAAGTTAGAATTTTCTTTTAATAGTTGCGCTTTTATTTTTTTGCAGATTTGCTTTTCTTCGTCTTTTGAATAATCAAAGAGCAGACCAATAGCACAATTTCTAATATCTCCGTTTAGTTGTGGTGTGAAGCTATGAACTGAAATATGAAGCACAGAAATACCATTTGCAATCTCTTTTTTAATACTGTTTTCAACTAAAGTCCTGTAAGGTTTGTAATAGGCTTCAATAATTTCAGCTTTTTTATTATCAGGTAATTTTTTTGTAAATTCTGAAAACAATTGAGGGTGATGTAGCGACCGATTTAACTCTACCAATAACCTGCTTGTTGTGCTAAAATACGAAGCATGAGACAATGGTTTTAAATGTTGAAATAAATCCAGAGCACCCAAATCGTAAGCACGGTGTGTTTTTAAAATTTTATTATTGGTGAAGTGTTTTTTGTACACCTTAGGAATATCGTTGCCTCCATGTTCGCAGGTTAATATAAGTTTCACGGTTTAAATAGCTCGTTAGTTTGTAAAGACTGTTGCATATTACTATAAACTGAAATAATATGTGCTTGAGAAGTATTATTTGCAATAGCTTTAAGTAAACGTGTTGCTAAAGTGCCTTCTTCTAAAATAAATTCAATTACTGGATGATGTTTAATATGTAGTGTTGGCTTAACTTTTTCATACAGGTGATTCCAAATGTCACCCACAGTTGCAGGAGCTGTTATTTGAAATAATTTTAAATATTCTAAATTGTCAATTGTACTATGTTCAGCAAATTTTATGGCATCATTTAAAATAAAAAATAAATCTTCTTTTACCCATGACTTCTGATCTTTTAATGAACATAATTCTTTGTTAACCAATGTCTTTAGCACTTCAATAACCAAAGCACAAATAGCAATATCTGCTTTAGGGCATTCTTGAATATCCATCAAACGTATTTCAATAGCACTTCTATCGAAACGAGCAATAGCACCACGAGAGTTTAAAAAATGCTGGTCTAAAATATTATTTTTATCGTAAGGTTTTATTGCTTTCTTAATAGGCTCAAACACGGTAGCATGGTAATCTAATTTCGAGAACACACGCTCTGGTATTACCAAACCAGTTAATTCTGGAATTTCCTTTTGGTTGGTTTTGTAAAACTCCAGCCTGGTGTCTTTAAAACCTGTAATTTTACTCTCTAAAATTGGCGAGCTGGCACAAAGTCCTGGTAATAAGGGTAAAATTATACGAATAGCAGCATGCAGTTTTTCGAATTCTGCATCGTCATAAAACGGCAAATTAATGTGAGTGCTTTGTACATTGCTCCAGCCATGACCTTTACAATTGAAAATAGTATTGTAAAGCGCATAAACTTCGCTGTAGCTGTGTTTCCATAATTGCGTGTGTGTGTCTGGATGCATTAGTGGGTGCGAAGCAGAACCCAAAAGTGCAAGGTTTAAAGGCTTTAATATTGCATCAATTTCTATAATGTTTTTATGAAATTTTTCTGCCAAATCATCCGTGCTTGTTGTAGGTCCATTGGTTTTTAATTCTATAACGTGAGCTACAAGTTCGTTGCTCCACGCTATGTCGCCATTGTCTATATCTGCTACTAATTTTCCAGCTTTTTTAGTTAATAATTCATCTACTTGTGGCGCTACTTTAAAAGTATTATTATTAACAAGCATGTACTCGAGCTCAATACCGTAAACGTCGAATAGGTGATAGGGTTTTTTCATATTTAATCTAAACGTTTTTTTAATGCTGAAAGAATTTCGGTATAAACCAAATCGCCATAATAGGCATCTTCCACGCCAAAATCAATATTTGGGTTGTCGTTAATTTCAATAACCATTAGTTTATTTTCTACAACTTTAATGTCAATTCCATAAAGCCCTAATCCCATTAATTTAGCGGTTTTTAATGCCATATCAATAACGTTTTTTGGTACTTCCTCAATGGGTAAACAATCGGCGTCTCCATCTTGATCGTTTTTATTGGTTGCTTTCCAATTATAAATCTGCCAATGGCCTTTTGCCATATAATATCTGCAAGCGTAAAATGGTTTGTTATCAATAATGCCTATGCGCCAATCGTAATCTGAAGGACAAAACTCCTGAGCAATTATTAAGTCAGATTCTTTAAGCATGTCGGTTACTAACTCATCGTATTCCTCTTTTGTTTTAGCTTTTTTTACACCAAAAGAAAACGTAGAATCAGGTGCTTTTAAAACACAAGGTAATCCTGTCTGTTCCAAAACCATATTTCTGTTGTTGCTATGCACAATTACAGTTGTTGGTGTGGCAATATTGGCATTATTTAAAGCTTCTGCCATATAAACCTTATTACAGCATTTTAAAATGGCATCTGGATAATCGATAATAGCAATACCTTCTTGTTGCGCTTTTCTGGCAAAGGTGTAAGCTTCATTATTAACTTCGGTACTCTGCCTTAAAAATAAAGCATCAAAAGAAGAGAGACGTGATAAGTCTTTGGGCTCAATAATTTCGGCATAAATGTTCATTTTTTCAGCAATTTCCACAAACTTTTTTAAAGCTTTAGCATTGCTTGGAGGCGCTGGATCGTTTGGGTTCACCAGTATAGCCAGATCAAAATCGTAATTGGTAACCTTTGCTGTGTCGTACCGTTTTTTTGCAAAATATTGATTAGCAAATTCATGCACGCTTGAGAGGTGTTCTAAGGGAATTTCAGATTCTGAAATCGCCTTAACACTCTGTATGTTCCACTTGGTAGTGTGGTTAAAATTAACCCTTAAAAAAGGTACTTGAAAGTGCTTGTAAAATAAAGCGCTTAGGTTCTTATATTTCTGTGCAACATTTTGTCCAAAATAGATACTTAACGTAAAGTCTTGGGATTTAATGTTCTTTAAGCTTTGTTGTATAACATCATCAAACTCATCTGAAACGATACGAACAAGTTTTAAAGCTTTAAGGTCCACAATATTCTTAGTGGTGGGAATTGGCAAATGTCCTCTGGCTTCTGCCAAGAGTGATACGTAATATCCTTTAGATTGGTACGAGTAATCCTTACACAAATTAAAAATTCGTGCATTTTTTAATAAAGAATACTTAGGATTGGTAAGATAATCTTGTGAGGAAATTACTGTAATATTATCAATTAAAAAGTGCCACTTTTCTGGTTGATTTACAACAATGTATTTATTCATTTAGAGCGCAATACGCTATTAAAATTTTAAGTAAATGTATGTTATTTTTTAATTGCTTTTACAGGAATCAAAAAAATATTTTTTATGTTGTTTTAAACTACTTATGGTTGAATTTTTCGTCCTTTATATTATAAAATAAAAACAGCGCAAGTTGTAACTTGCGCTGTTAAAAAAAGGCTATTAATCTCCAGTGTTTTGTTTGAGAATTTAATATTTTAATAATTAAATCCCTTTAAGTTTGCTTAGGCAAGAACGGTTATCTCTTTAATATTTTTAGTTTTTTCTACATCTATTTCAAATTGTTTGGAAGTGTTATTTTCTCCACTCGCTTTCAATGCTTTGTCTCCTGCAAAGAACGATTTATGATCATCACCAAGATCCGATCCAGCCATTCTTTGATGTTTTACACAAGAAACTCCTTTTCTAATTTCTTGTCTTTGAACTCCTTTTACATACGCCAACATACCATCTTCACCAAAATAACCCTGTGTTAAATCATTCATATGAAGTGCTGTGGTATGATAGGTTGGTAGTGTGATTAAATGATGAAAAATACCAGCTTCTCTTGCCGCATCTGTTTGAAATGTTTTAATTTTCACATCTGCCCGATAACATAATTCTGAACCATCATACTCTGTAGCCATTAAATTATTTCTATCGTAAGCAGTCATATTTTCCCCTTCTGCGAGCATGTCATCATAGGCCTGATTGCGGAAGTTTAAAGTCCAATTAAATGAAGGTGAGTTATTGTAAACCAATTTAGCATTAGGTATCACTTTCTTAACCCTGTTCACCATTGTTGCTATTTGTTTTACATTTGGAGTTGGTGTTTCAATCCATAGTAGGTCTGCTCCATTTTGAAGACTTGTAATGCAATCTAACACTACACGATCTATATTTGATCCATTTTTAAACTTATATAATCCGTTTGCTAAACGTACAGGACGTACCAATTTACCATCTCTCTTTAATAATACATCATCCTCTTTAGCATCATGAATATTAATTTCTTCAGCCTCTACGAAAGCTAAATATTGAGACGCTAAATCTCCTGGTTCTTGGCTAACTGGCAGCTTTTGTGTTAAACCAGCACCTTCGGAATCTGTTCTTGCTACAATAATCCCTTCATCTACACCCAATTCTAAAAATGCATACCTAATAGCATTTAGTTTTGCAATAAAATCTTCGTGTGGTACTGTAACTTTACCGTCTTGATGTCCACATTGTTTTGCATCAGATACTTGGTTTTCAATTTGAATGGCACAAGCTCCTGCTTCAATCATTTTTTTTGTTAATAAGTATGTTGCTTCTTCATTGCCAAAACCGGCATCAATATCTGCAATTATAGGAACTATATGTGTTTCAAAATTATCTATTTTATCCTGTACATCTTCTCCATTTTCTAATCTCTTAAATAAATCATTTAATTCTATGGCATCTGCTTGGCGTAAAAAATCGTAAATTTCTGATATTAAGTTTGGTACGGCAGTTTTTTCGTGCATAGATTGGTCTGGTAATGGACCAAATTCAGAACGTAATGCAGCGACCATCCAACCCGAAAGATATAGATACCTTTTATTAGTAGTTTTGTGATGTTTTTTAACTGCAATCATTTTTTGCTGTGCCACAAATCCATGCCAGCAACCTAAAGATTGGGTGTAGTTTGTTGTATCTGCATCATAATCGGCCATATCTTTTCTCATTATAGCAGCAGTATATTTAGCGATATCTAAACCAGTTTTAAAGCGATTTTGAGTCGCCATTCTCGCTGCGTTTTCTGGATTTATTGTATTCCAAGTCTTTCCATACTTTGCTTTGAGATTTTTTACTGTTTCTAAAGCAGAGCTATAATTACTTTGTGCTAAATTTTTCATAATTTTGTGTTTAATTATTAAGGTTTTTTCTAGATTTTAATAGTTTAGTCTCGTATACTATTGCCGTAGTTGCGAGACATTTTTTTTAAAGGTATTGGTAAGCTGGAAGCGTTAAAAATTCTTCAAATTTTTCTTGAGTTACTAATTTTTTAAACAGCGCTATTGCTAATTTAAATTTGGTTTTTGTAATATTATCTTGGCCAACTTCTGTTATGATTTTTTCAACCTCGTCATCAAAAATATTATCAAACAATGCTTTTGTGAACAGGCGTTTATCTTCAAGTGTAACTTCATTTTTAAGCCAATGCCAAACTTGAGTTCTGGATATCTCTGCAGTTGCGGCATCTTCCATTAAATTGTAAAGAGCTACAGCGCCATGACCTCTTAGCCAAGCTTCGGTATATAAAATACCAACGTTAATGTTTTTTCTTATACCAGCCTCGCTTACAGTGCCTTTAGGGATTTCAACTAAGTCTTTTTCTGTTATATTAATATCATCACGTGTAATGTGCAATTGGTTCGGTGTTGGCATATACTTATTAAATTCTTTTAGTGCTATTTCAACTAAAGCTGGATGAGCTACCCATGTGCCATCATGACCATTTTTCGCCTCACGTTCTTTATCTTTTCTAACTTTTTCTAATGCTATGTCATTTGCTTTATCGTTATTTTTAATAGGAATTTGTGCAGCCATTCCGCCAATTGCTAAAATGCCTCTTTTGTGACAGCGCTGTATTACTAGTTTAGAGTATGCATCCATGAAAGGAGTCGTCATGGTTACTTGATCGCGGTTAGGGACAATAAAGTTGGGATGATTTCTAAATTTTTTAATGTAAGAGAATATATAATCCCAACGACCACAATTTAAGCCTACGATGTGTTCTTTAAGTTCATATATAATTTCATCTAACTGAAAACTTGCTGTTATAGTTTCTATTAAAACAGTAGCTTTAAAGGTGCCTTGTGGGATTTTTAAATAATTTTGAGCAAACTCAAACACAGCATTCCACCAACGTGCTTCTAAATAATGTTCTAATTTTGGAAGATAAAAATAAGGAGCAGTACTATTTTTCATCATTATTTTGGTATTATGAAATACATATAAACCAAAATCGACCAAGCTACCAGATGCTTCTTCGTTGTTTATTAAAATATGCCTTTCATTTAAATGCAAACCTCTTGGCCTTACCAGTAGTACTGATGTTTTAGGGTTTAGCTTATACGACTTATTTTTTTTAACATCATGTAGCGAAATTGTTTTTTTATTGGCGTCTATTAAATTTTGTTGTCCTTCGATGGCATTTTTCCAAGTAGGTGCATTACTGTCTTCTAAATCGGCCATAAAGGTTTTTGCTCCAGAGTTTAAGGCATTAATTATCATTTTTCTATTAACAGGACCTGTAATTTCTACTCGTCTATCTTGAAGGTCTTTTGGTATACTACCTGCTTTCCAGTCTGTTTCTCTAATATGTTTAGTTTCTAAAGGAAATTCAGGAAGTTTGCCGTTATCAAAAACGTTTTGCTGTAGTTCTCTTTTGTTTAATAATTCTAAACGTTCTGAATTAAACTTCTCATGAAGAGCAGTAATAAAATTTAAAGCTTCGTCTGTAAGTATTTCTGGATAATAGTTATTTACTTCTTTAGAGAAAGCGATTTTTGGTAATTTTAAAAGTGTGTGTTCCATTATGTTCTAAATTTATTTTACAATATTATAATAAAGATTTTTATAAAACAAGCGAACGTTCGCTAAATGTATTATTTCGCTAAAAATATTTTTTCGCAAAAATGCTTATATTTGCAATTATGGAAGAAGATTATATAAAACTTATTTTTGGCTTAAAGCTAAAGCAGATAAGGACTGACAAGAATTTATCTCTATTTGGGTTGTCTAAGCTCTCTGGTTTATCTAAATCGTATTTAAATGAAATAGAGAATGGAAAAAAATATCCAAAACCCGATAAAATAGCAATTCTTTCAGAAAAATTAGATGTGCCTTATGACCAGATGGTGTCTTTAAAATTAGATAAAAACCTAGCACCAATTGGGGAATTGTTACAATCTAAAATATTAAAAGAAATTCCTTTAGATCTATTTGGTATTAAGGAAAGCAACTTAATAGACATTGTAGCCAATGCGCCTGCGAAAGTAAATGCGTTTATTAGTACAATAATAGAAATTGCACAGCATTATAGTTTTAGTAGAGAAAGTTTTTTTCTTGCTTCTGTACGCTCTTTTCAAGAAGCCAATAATAATTATTTTGAAGACTTAGAACAGAGTGTATTAAAGTTTGCTAAAGCTTATCAAATAGATTTAAATCAAACCATTACATCCAAAGATTTAGAAGATATATTGATAGAAGAATATGGGTATAGTATTGAAAAAGAGGAATTAAATAAATATGAAGCATTAGTTAACTTACGTTCTGTATTTGTGCCAAAAACCAAGACTTTATTGCTTACAAATAAAATAGATGAGTCGCAGCGTACATTTATTTATGCAAAAGAATTAGCCTATAATTTTTTAGATATAAAAGAACGCTTATATACTTTTCCTTGGATTAAATTTGATACATTCGATCAGGTTTTAAATAATTTTTACGCTTCGTATTTTGCTGGAGCCTTAATTATTTCTAAAACAAAAATTGTAGAGAAACTAACTGCTGTTTTTGAAAAAGATACTTTTGACACTACGCTTTTTCTAAAAACTATAGACACTTTTAATGCTTCTCCAGAATCTTTTTATCAACGCTTAACTAATATTTTGCCCAAAGCTTTTAATATTCAAAATTTATTTTTTCTAAGGTTCACTCATAAAGCTGAAAGCAATATATTTCATCTCAAAAAAGAATTGCATTTATCTCATCAGCACTCACCGCATGCAAACGAAACTAATGAGCATTATTGTAGACGTTGGATATCTATAAAAATGCTAAAAGACATTAGCAAGAGTGAAAAAAATCATGTGTTTGATATGCAAATTTCAAATTATCAAGATGATGGTATGAAGTATCTTGTTTTGTCTTCGGCCACTAAAGATCCTTTTAGAGATAATCACTACCGAAGTATAAGTGTTGGTTTACTTATTAATAAGCAATTAAAGCGAAAAATTAATTTTTTAGAAGATACAAATATTGCATCTCAAAATGTAGGTGTTACATGCGAGAGATGTTTAATTAAAAACTGTGAGGTGAGACAAGCTCCTGCAATAATTTTAGATAGAAAAGCTAAGAATAAGAAGATTGAAATAATTGTTGAAGAATTAAACACAAAATTTACGTTGTAAAACCTAAAAAGATAACTTTCCCTAATTAACAATGCAAACGCTGTGATATTAATACTTTTCTTATAGCGCAATCAAGCATCTCATTTTAGTAAAATAAAAAAAGCGCAAGTTGTAACTTGCGCTTTTTAAAGCTAAATAATCAACCTATTAAAAAATACGTTAGGGGTATTCTATTATAAATTGAGTGGAATACAAAAGTATTAAGATGCTTTCTAAAAAAAATTGATGTATGGTAATAAAAATATCTATGCGATATTTTTTCTAATCCGGCTTAAACTTTCGGTTGTAATGCCGAGGTAAGAGGCAATATGATAGTTTTTAACCATCTTTTCAATATCAGGATGTGTATTTACAAATTCTAAATAACGCGTGGCAGCAGATTGCGATAAGTTAGCTAAAATCCTTTTTTGAAACGCCGCATAAGCGCGTTCCAATTTAACCCTAATATACTTATCAATTTGAGGGAATTTATTATATAAAAGTTCTCTGTTCTCTTTGGACAAGGCGTACACAGTACAATCTTGAAGAACTTCTAAATTCATTAAAGCTTCAGAGGATAAAAAGAAAGCAGTATAATCTGTTATCCACCAATCTTTAATTCCAAATTGTATGGTATGTTCTTTGCCGTAAACATCGTTATGGAATGTTCTTAGACAACCGTCGTAAATGTAGTATAAATCGTCAACCAAATCACCTTCTTTAATAATTATATCGCCTTTTGTAAAGCTTTTTTTCTGAAAAGCAGCTGCAATAATTTCTCTGTCTTCTTTAGAGAAAGAAAACTCTTTAAAAATTATAGATGCTATGGCATTGTTGGTGTTCACTTGGGCAATTTACAAAATAGCTTTTTAATTAGCACAATTTGTCATAAATGATAGTCTGATGCTAATTATAAAAACCACCTGAAATAGGTGGTTTTTTACTTTTAATAAAAAGTTTATTTAAAACCTACTCAACAGTAACCACCAAATCATCTTGCTTAACCATACTGCCTTCTTTTAGGCTTACGGTTTTTACTGTTCCAGATATCAAGGCGATTACTGTGTTTTCTTCTTTTATAGCTTCGATAACTAATGTTTACATTTGTGTATCATAAATCATAGGAAATTGTTTAGGAATATTCTCTAATGATTCTCCTAAATTCTGCCTTAAATCGATTTCTATTCCACGAGCCATCGTTGAAATTGGGACATCATTAGCAGAACCTTCAAAAGGATTTTCTCCTGTTCTACCTATTTTTTCCATAGTATGAAAAACCCAAGCCACGATAATATAAAAGGGGATAGAGAGCCAAATAAAAAAAGAACCAATTGTAGGGTGTTGTGCTGTCATTTCATTTCCAATCTCTGCAAACTGTGGCACAATTGCCAATGGTAATAACAATACAAAAATCCACATAAAATAATGATTTAAAGTTGCAAATTGACGAGGATATGGGAAGTTTTTAATGCGTTCAGACTGACCTTGTAGCGTAAATAGTTCTTGCAAAATATTTTCTAATTCTAAAAAGGAAAATTCCCAAATAACACCTTTTTCTTTTAAATTTTTAAGATGATGAGATTGTAAATAAAGCAAGGCAGTTTGCTTGTTATTCTTGCTCATGACATAGTCTAAATCTACTTTAGAAAGATAGGGTTTCATATCGTCTTCTACGTTTGATTTCCATTCTGGCGGACTCACTATTTCACTCCATTCCTTATTGGCTTTTTCTTGAACCACAGTTTCCCAAGATTTTGAAATTCGCATGGCATGCCTTAAGGCTGTCATCCACGCAATATGTCTATAAGTTAAAGTTTTAATTTCTTGCTCCAATTCTTCTTTAGATACTTTATCTGTTGCATATTCGTTGTTTACCATGTCTTGAACAAACATGCCAAATGTCCTTGAAGTATTTGTAATGCCACCCCAAATTTTTCTTGCTTCCCAAATTCTGCCGTAAGCAGAATTATTTTGAAAACCAATTACAAAAGCAACTGCTGTACCAATTAAAGCCAAAGGTGTCCAAGGAATTTTTAACCATTCTAAATCGAAGAAATAATATAATGATACAAATACTATTATTATAGCCAAAAACAAAATGGTCTCGCGACGGGTCCACTTTACTAAATCCTTAATTTTGAAAACCTTTCTTGTATACATAAATTATTAGTTTGTTATAGTTTTGAAGTTTGTCCAATATCTAATTTACTGAATTTACCATCTGTGTTTTCGTGAAAATTAAAATACACTTTAAAAGTTCCCCACATTCCTGCTTTAAAATTGCCAGTAATATTTTTCCCTTCATTTTCTACCTTATCTATTGAGAGGAATTTTTCTTTACCTAAAGCATTATTGAAAAATTTATGAAGATCTTTTGTGTTTCCATCATCTGTCATTTCAGGATTTTCAGTAAAATATGAATACCAAGATTTATCACCTGATTGTAATGCTTCAATGGCTCCTTTTACATTTTTATTTGTTATTGCTGTCAAGTCCATTTTTTCTGTATTTGATTTTGATGAACTTGGTTGCCCACAGGCAACCAAGTTCAAAAATATAACTAATATTCCAATAATTTTTTTCATCTTATTTTGTTGTATAACCACCATTTGCAAGAATGGTTTGTCCTGTTATCCACCAGCCGTCAGTAGCTAAAAATGTGATAATTGGTACAATGTTTTCAATTTTTGTTAAGCCCCCAAGTGCAGAAGCAGATTTATGATATTCAACAGCTTCTGGTGATTCTTGTCCATAAAAAAACGGTGTATCCATGGGTCCAGGCGCTATTGAATTTACAGAAATTCCTCTGTTTCCAAATTCTTTCGATGCAGCTCTTGTGTAATGCTCAACAGGTGCTTTTCCTCCAGCATAAGTAGCATAAAGACCTGTGTAAGCTCCTAATAAAGACGTTGCAATAGTCATTATTTTCCCATTGTCTTCTAAGTTATTGCCTGCTTCTTTAATAAAAAAGTAAGCTGATTTACTATTAATGTCTGACATGGCATCAAATTCTTTTTCTGTTGTTTCTACAAAAGGTTTTTTCAAGACCATACCTACTGTATTTACCGCAATGTCTATACGACCAAATTTTTCTTTTGCTTTTCGAAAAAGTGCTGTTACATTTTCGGCTTTTGTTAAATCGCTTTGGATCATAATCGCTTTTCTTCCTAAACTCTCAACAGCCTTAACCGTGTCTTCTGCACTAGCTTTTGAACTGTCACTATGATAATGTATCACAACATCTGAGCCTTGTTTAGCAACTTCACGACTAATTAATCCACCCAAATTTTTCGCACCACCTGCTATTAATACTACTTTATTCGTTAAATCTATTTTTGCCATTATATTTATGTTTAAATTAATAATGGGATAAAAGTAGCGAGTGAATAGTCTTAATAATTATACGTTATTTAGTATTAGTTGTAAATTCTTTAGTTTTTATGTTTTTTTCGGTAGGCAGATGGAGAAAAACCTGATTGTTTTTTAAAAAAATTACTAAAATGTGCCGTTTCACTAAATCCAATTGAATATGTGATTTCTTTAATTGATTTGGTACTGTTAATTAATAACGACTTAGCTAAAGATGTAGTTCTCTCTGCTATCCACTGCGTGGGTGATTTGCCTGTTTTGCTTTTAATTACCTGACTAAAATAACTTGAATTTAATAGTTGAGTATTGGCGTAGTCTTGAGGTTGTAAAATAACTGAACTCTCTTTTCTCATTAATTTTTGATAATGAGATTCAAGATTTTCTTTAAATGTTTTTACAATTCTTGATTGACTATTTCCTTCTTCCATAGGTAGGTAATCTTGCCAAAACAAATCTTTTATTTTTAATAGTAAAACAATTAATAAATTGCTAATTATCTTATTTTTATATTGAGATTTATTGTTATACTCTTTAAGTATTTGTAAATAAAGTGTTTCAATTTCGCTAAATTGGTTGTTATTTAATTGTTGAGGAGCAACAGTTTCGGAAAGTAAAAAAGGAAAATCGAGAAACACGCTTTGATTGATATTTGTTTTAAGAAATTCTTCACTAAAAGTAATTAAAAAGGCTTCTTCTAATCTATAAAATTCAAATGCTTTTATGTGCCCTGGGTTTGTAAAATAGATAGTGTTAGACTTATATTCAAATTTTTGTTCGTCTGTTATATAATTACCTTCTCCATTCTTAATAAACACGAATGAATAATAATTTGTTCTAAAAACAGGAGACTTGTAAGGAATTTCTTTATGAATATTTAAAAGATTATTTATTGAAAATTGACTATTCTGCTCAATAGGAATCCCCAAAGTATTGTACAAATCAACAACCTTTTCAAAAAATAATATTTTATCAGTTCTACTCATTCAAGTGTATTTTATTCAAATTACTTCTTGCATCTTTGATAAAAAAATAATTCAACATCTTTTATTAATGGTAAAAAGCAATTTGCACTAAAATTGTCAAAAATGAATGAGGAAAATGCATCTTAATAATTCTTATTTTTAAAAATACAAAAACCTACTCAACAGTCACCACTAAATCATCTTGTTTAACCATACTGCCTTCTTTTAAGCTTACTGTTTTCACAGTTCCAGATTTAAAGGCGGTTACCGTGGTTTCCATTTTCATAGCTTCGATAACAAACAAAGGATCGTTTTCTTTTACTTCTTGCCCTTTTTTAACCAACACTTTATATAATGAACCTTGTAAAGGTGCTCCAATCTGGTTAGTATTAGCAGGATCTATTTTTGTGTTTGTTTCTATCTTAATATTTAGAGATTGGTCTAAAATTTCTACAAACCTGTTTTCACCATTTACTTTAAAGAATACGGTTCTCATGCCTTCATCATTTGGGATTCCAACAGATAATAACTTAATAATAACCGTTTTTCCTGGTTCTAATTCTATTAAAATTTCCTCACGTAGCTTCATGCCATAGAAAAAATTCTTAGTTGGTACTAAGGCTAAGTTTCCATATTTTTTATAATTTTCGTGTGCTTGCTCAAACACTTTTGGATATAAGGTGTACGATAAAAAATCTTCCATTTCTATAGCACGTGTAAAGCCTTTTTGAAATTTTTTCTTAAAAGCTTCGTATTCCACATCAAAATCTATTGGCTCTAAATGTGCGTTTGGTCTGTTAGTATATGGTTTTCTGTTTTTTAGTATAATCTTTTGAAGTTTTTTTGGGAAACCACCAACTGGTTGTCCTAAATCACCCATAAAGAAACTTATTACCGATTCTGGAAACGAGATTTCGTCTCCACGTTCCATAACATCTTCTGTCGTTAAATTATTAGTTACCATAAAAATAGCCATATCACCAACTACTTTAGAACTTGGAGTTACTTTTACTAAGTTGCCAAAAAGCGTGTTAACTGCGGCATACATTTTTTTAACTTCGTCGAATCTGTCACCTAAACCTAAAGCTGTGGCTTGCGGACGCAAATTTGAATATTGTCCGCCAGGAATTTCATGCTCAAAAACTTCGGCAGTTCCGGCTTTTAAACCAGATTCAAAAGGGTAATACAACTCGCGCGTATCTTCCCAGAAATTTGAAAACTGATTTAGTTTTGGCATATTAAAAGCATGCTCTCTTGGTTGGCCTTTCATCATTTCTACAACCGCATTAAAGTTAGGCTGTGAGGTTAAACCAGAAAGACCGCTTAATGCTACATCAACAACATCTACACCTGCTTCTATAGCTTTTAAATAAGTAGCAGTTTGTAACGATGAGGTATCGTGTGTATGTAAATGAATAGGGACGTTTACAGTGTCTTTTAAAGCCGAAACCAATTCGGTAGCTGCATATGGTTTTAATAAACCTGCCATGTCTTTTATCGCAATCATGTGTGCACCAGCATTTTCTAAGTCTTTAGCCAGTTGCGTGTAGTATTTAATATTGTATTTAGTTTCCTTTACATCTAAAATATCGCCTGTGTAACTTAATGCTGCCTCTGCTATACCGCCTGTTTTGTTACGTACATAATTTATACTTGGTTCCATAGCTTTGACCCAGTTTAAAGAATCGAAAATTCTAAAAATATCGACACCATTTTCCCAAGATTTTTCAACAAATTTTTCGATTAAATTGTCAGGATACGCTTTATAGCCAACACCATTTGAGCCACGTAGTAGCATTTGGAATAAAATGTTTGGCACTGCTTTTCGTAATTCTCTTAAGCGCGTCCACGGGCTTTCGTGCAGAAAACGTAAGCAAACATCGAAAGTGGCGCCTCCCCAAACTTCCATACTAAAGGTATTAGGGTGGTTTTTTGCGAAACTTTCTGCCACTTTAAGCATATCGAATGTTCGCATTCGTGTTGCTAATAACGATTGGTGCGCATCGCGCATTGTCGTATCTGTAAAATGAATTTTTTTCTCGTCTTTTAACCAAGCGCAAAATTTTTCTGGACCTAATTCAGTAAGCTTATCTTTTGTGCCTTTTGGATGTTTTTCAGATAAGCTAAACTTAGGAACTTTAGGCGTTTTAAAGACTTTATTTTCTTCAATATTTTTAACGTCAGAATTTCCGTTAACAATCACTTCAGCTAAAAAATTAACCACTTTAGACGTTCTGTCTTGAGGTAGTTTTATTTTAAAAAGCGAAGGTGTATTCTGAATAAAATTAACAGTTACCTTCCCATCTTTAAAGGTTGGATGCTGAATAACATTTTGTAAAAAATGAATGTTTGTTTTTACACCACGAATTCTAAATTCTTTTAAAGCACGTACCATTTTTCGCGTTGCACCATCTAATGTTCTGCCGTGAGAAGACACTTTTACTAACATAGAATCGAAAAACGGACTTACCTGATAGCCTTGATAAATGCTGCCAGCGTCCAGACGAATGCCCATTCCTGAAGCGCTTCTGTAGGTGGTTACATTACCGTAATCTGGCGTGAAATTATTGGCAGGATCTTCGGTTGTTAATCGGCATTGTAAAGCAAAACCATAAGTAGCAATAGATTCTTGGTCGTATATTTTTATTTGCTTACTGTCTAAAGTATAATTTCCAGCAACAAAAATCTGGGTTTTAACCAAGTCTATTCCAGTTACCATTTCTGTAACGGTATGTTCTACTTGTATTCTTGGGTTTACTTCTATAAAATAAATGTTATCCTCTTTATCTACTAAAAATTCTACCGTACCAATATTGTTGTAGCTTACTTCTTTAGCTATTGCTACAGCATACTTATATAAATTCTGTTTTACCGTATCACTAACATTATGTGAGGGTGCAATTTCTACTACTTTTTGGTGACGACGTTGTACCGAGCAATCACGTTCGTGTAAATGCCGAATATTCCCATGATTATCTGCCACAATTTGTAC
Source organism: Lacinutrix chionoecetis (assembly GCF_053604665.1). Classification (NCBI taxonomy): domain Bacteria; kingdom Pseudomonadati; phylum Bacteroidota; class Flavobacteriia; order Flavobacteriales; family Flavobacteriaceae; genus Lacinutrix; species Lacinutrix chionoecetis. The sequence goes on along the minus strand of NZ_JBSHNQ010000081.1, from coordinate 53,723 downwards.
TTCAATGTGTTTTGGGTCTTCTACATATTTTTCTAAAAACATGGTGTCGTCTCCAAAAGCATTAAGCGCTTCGTTTCTTGCCGAGTCGAAATTAAATTCTAAATCCTCATCTTTTCTTATAATACGCATGCCACGTCCACCACCACCAGAAGCAGCTTTTAACATTAAAGGATAACCTATGGTTGCAGCTTGAGATAAAGCCACTTTAAGTGAGGTTAATTTCTTTTTGTTACTTTCAATAATAGGCACCTTACATTTTACAGCAACTTTTTTAGCTGTAATTTTATCGCCTAATGCATCCATAACTTCAGGTTTTGGACCAATAAAAATTATATTGTTTGCAGCACATTGTCTCGCGAATTCTGAGTTTTCAGATAAAAAACCATAACCAGGATGTATGGCATCTACGTTTTTAGATTTCGCCAAATCTATTATGGCTTCAATATCTAAATAAGGTTTTAATGGTTGGTTGTCTTCCCCAATTTGGTAGGATTCATCAGCTTTATTTCTGTGTTGCGAGTAACGGTCTTCGTAGGTATAAATAGCAACAGTAGTTAAATTTAACTCTGTACAAGCACGTAAAACGCGAATAGCTATTTCGCCTCTGTTGGCAACAAGAACCTTTTTAATTTTCATTTTTAGTGGTATTATTTAATGATGTATGGATTTTCGTTTTGGTAATTTCTAATAATAAAATCTAATGCAGCTTCAAGTAATTCGCCCATATTTTTAGAACGTTTAAATTGAACATCTCCAGTGAGTTTAAAAAGTCCGGTTTTTAGCTGTTTAATTTTTGCAGTAGATGAAATAGTGTCTTCTTTCATACACTTTATTAAATCGTTTAACCGTTCATGTTCACTGGTAGCGCGTTTTGCTAATAGGGAGCGTTCTTCTTTTTCATATTGCTCAATCGATTCTTTAGCCAACACCTCTATGCTCATTTGTACAAGCGAATTATTTTCTTTTAAAAACTGAGGCTTATACACTTTTGGGTTGCCCTCGTAACTCTGCTGGTCGAAATCTACTGCACGAATACGGTATTGCTTACGGTCGAAATCGTGTGTAATTACTATAACGTAATTGTACGAGCGCATATCTGCCAATAACCTAACAAAACAGCGTTCGTTAAACTTTACAAACTCCTTTGCCAGTGATCTTTTATCTTGTTCTGTAATAGACTCAAGATGCTCACTTATATATGTGTCGCCAGGAATTCCAGAAATATGTTCTTCTATTAACGTGTCTTTGTGTACGAGAAAATTAATATGATTAGGCGATAATAGGTGCTCTAACTCTAAGCCGTAAATACGCGAAGCATCTGCTTTTTTTATATAGAGAAAAATATAATTGTCGTTTAATATATTTCTCACTTTTACACGAAATGGTTTGGTATTACCAAAGGTGCAAAAATCGATACTATCTATATTTAAATAGGGTAGTATAGTGTCGCTTCCATCGGAATGTAAGATGGAATACATTTGTTTTAAACTAAGTTGTATTTCTTCTCGCTCATGTTCTGCATAATAGCAACTCACCCAAAGGGTATCGTTATCGTTATCATCAAAAATTTCTACAGCACCTTGAAAACGCAGGAGATCATCATAAAAAATAGGGATTTTTATATTTCTACCTTGTTCTGTAAGGTATTTTGATAGCCTATCTGTAATAGGATACGCTGGTTTTTTCTTGGAAATTAGCTTTTCGTTCATTGTTTAATTTAGAAAGGCTATAAGGTAATTATTAATTTCTTAAAATACTATGCATGCATAGTATTTTTTTTATTTCTGTTTATTTGATTTTTTGAACATGGTTTTTTTATAGATAAACTCTAACAAAAAGCAGAATAGAATAATACCAAGTGCAATAAATACACCAGTTTTATTTGTTGAATACTGCTGAATAATTAATGTCATAAAAGCCACAAAGCACAAGATACTTGCGGTGAGGTGAATCCATTTTTTAGAGTGCAGTTCGTTATGTTTTTTAAAACCAATGTAATTAACGATACAGAAAATTAAAAGGAAACCTGCACTTCCGGCTGTAGAGATACTTTGTAAATTAAAAGTGTTTACTAAAATTATAGACAAAATAGCTGTAATAAGAAGGCCTATTGGCTTTCCCCAAAATTTATGGCAAAAATATTTTGGTAATTCATTGTCCTCTGCAATATTGTAGTTAACTCTTCCGCTTCCTAAAACAGTTGCGTTTATAGCAGAAAAAGTAGAAATTAAAGCTGTTATGGTAATAATTTTAAATCCTATTGATCCTAAAATGGGTTCAGCAGCTTTGGCTAAAACATAATCTTCGGCATTTGCAATTTCTTTAAAAGGAAGAGACCCAACAGTGACTATTGCGATTAAAATATACAACACAATAACGAAGCCTACTGCCCCAAAATAGGCTTTTTCTGTGTTTTTCTCTCGGTTTTTTAAATCAGAAATTGAGTTTGCTATAAGTTCGAAACCCTCGTAAGCAACAAATATTACCATACCGCCAGAGAGTAATAGTAACGGGCTTTCCCAGTTTGTTGGTTGTAACTGGCTAATATTTTCTGGATTAACAGAGAAACCATAGAACCCAATACCTATAAAGCCTATTAAAATAGTAAGTTTTATAACAACTGCTACAGATTCTATTTTACTTACCAGTTTTATACTTAGGTAGTTAATAGTTAATGCCAAAATGAGAATTGCGGTTTGGCAAATGCGTACATCTATAGTTTTATCACCAGTTAAAGGAATTATTTCTGCACCATAAGAACCAAAAGCCGATGCATATAAAGCCAACATAACAATATAACTTAACCACAGTAAATTATTAATACTACCTGCAAAAATACCATTTCCAAACTGTTGATGAATAAAACTAACAGTGCCACCATCTTCTGGAAATGCTTTAGATAATTTAGCATAAGAGTATGCAGTTAATAAAGCTATAATACCTGCAAAAAGAAAAGCAACAGGTGTACCTCCTTTGGCAAGTGATACGGCAAGACCAAGAACAGCAAAAATACCTCCACCAACCATGCCTCCAATACCAATTGAAATGGCGTCTTTTAAGCCAATTTTTTTATCCATACTTATTGAGCGTAATCAATTAATCTATTAATTTAATAAGATTTTATCAATTTTGAAGTTAATCAAGCTTAAATAATAAATTTAAAAAAAGAATTAATTCTTTGATTCTAAATTAATAATCTGAGCAACCGCTTGTTTGTATTTTACAGGATTCGAAGCTTTTTTAATCGCCTTGTATGTTTTGTGCGGATTTGATGTGGACTGCGAGAAAAACTCCCAAAAACCCAACATTTTCATTTTTATTGGTGTTGGTCCAGATAAGTAATCGTCGTATTGCTTGTAAATAGTATCGTGAAATTCTGAAAAAATCTCCCAACGGTTTTTGGGGTATTCCGTGGTGTTATTTTTAATCATACTTGGCAAAAAAGGATCGGCAATCAAGCCACGACCAATCATAAAATGATCGATAGTTGGAAAGCGTTCTTCAATAGCTTTATACGCTGAAACACTTGTAATATCGCCATTATAATACAATTTGTGTTTGGTACTACTGATGCATTTTTCAAAAGCCTCTAAATCCACAGGACCTTTATATAATTGCTTACCAATTCTGGCATGAATAGCGATACTTTTTAGTGGATATTGGTCTAAAACAGGAAAGGCCTCTAAAATTTCTCCAGCATGTTCGTAACCCATTCGCATTTTCATGGACACCACAATGTCAGACTCGTTATGTACCTTGTGTAGCACCTCGTTAATTCGAGTGGGATTGCATATTAAACCCGAGCCCATTCCAGATTTTGTAACCATAGGATAAGGACAGCCTAAATTCCAGTTTAACTCTTTATAGCCTAAACTTTGTACGTATTTAATAACAAATAAAAATTCGTCTGGATCGTTAGTCATGACTTGTGGGATGACCTCTATGGTTGTATTGTTTTCTGGCTGTAAATCGTTTTGGTAGGATTGCTTAATTTTTAGTTTCCCGTTTAATCTTATATATGGTGCATAGAACGTATCGATACCACCAAAATAATGTTTAAAGGCATTACGAAACCTGAAATCTGTAAACCCTTGTAAAGGTGATGAAAGTAGAGTAGAAGCCATTTGTGCTATTAGTAGTGCGAAGATACATTAATTGCATTGTTGATTATATTTTATTTGTAACAGAAAAATTAATTAATAGCATTTATTGAGACATTTTCTAAGCGCTTATTAAAATGTTATTGAAGTAAATTAAAGATGTAACGAAGTAATATAATAGCTATTTAAGTTGTTTATTTGCGGCTATTTATAATTTATGATTTTTTTTACCTGTTTATTTTTTGGCTTTATTATTGCAACTTCTGGAAGTATTGTACCTAGTTTCTTGAATTTAACTGTCGTTAAATTTAGCCTTAAAAGTGGTAGAAAATCTGCCTTTTATCTTATTGGTGGTTTTGCAACAATATTGTTTTTTCAAGCAAATATTGGCGCTTATTTGTCAAGTGTTTTAATGGAAAACTCAGAGTATATAACCTTAATTCAAAAAATAGGTACCGTAATTCTTCTTCTGTTATCTCTTAATTTTTTTAGATTACATTTTACTGGAACAAAGCAAAAAAAGAAAGTAGAAATAGAGAAGTCTAAAGCCTATGTGCACGGCTTAAGTATGGCTTTGCTAAACACGTTTGCTATTCCATTTTACTTCACTTCTATTTCTTTTTTAATAGGTTTGGATTATTTTGAATATTCTATGCTAAATAGTCTGTATTTCTCCATTGGCTCAACTATCGGTTCGTTTGCATTATATGCGTTGTACGCCACAATTGCCAGTAAAATTGAACACAAACTCACTTATATAGCGACTAAAATGGACTTTATTATAGGCTGTTTAACAGGTGTGGTTGGGATTGGTAATTTAGTTTATTTATTGATTGGAAGTTGAGGGTATGTAGAATTCATTAGGTGGTTTTTAAAGTCATTCCAATACTCTACACCTTTCAATAACCAAGTTACTCTAAATAAAAAAACAGACCCAAATGCAAAAAACCACCTCGAAAGGTGGTTTAGTATTTTTACCAAGCTGCCTGTTGGTTAACAGCAGGAAAAAAACATTATTGTTCAATTTAAGAGATTACCACGTCGCTGCAAAAGCGACTCGCAATGACCTCTCGAATTTATTTTATCATTTCGTAACTTCTTTTTATAAAGTCACTCAATTCTTTTCCTTTTAATAAACCTTGAGATAAACGTGCCAAATCTAAACTTTGGTTTATTAAACGCTCTTGCTTTTTCTTGGTTTTAGTGCTTAAAATTTCGCCTACCAATTCAGAATTTGTATTCACCACGAGGTTATACAATTCTGGCATGTTGCCCATTCCAAACATACCGCCACCACCAGTTTGTTGCATTTCTTTCATACGACGCATAAACTCCGGTTGTGTAATCATAAATGGTGCAGCATCGCTATCTTGTGGTTCTAATTGTACCATAAACTTTTCAGAAGGCACAACTTCTTTTAATAGCTCGTCTAATTTTTTAGTCTGCTCTTCATCTAATTTAGAAATTGTCGTATCATCTTTCTTAATTAGTTTGTCTATAGAATCTGCATCTACACGCGAAAAAGTAATATTCTCTTTTTTGCTTTCTAATTTCTGCATTAAATGAGAAACAATAGGAGAGTCTAATAATAACACCTCATAACCTTTAGCTTTTGCAGCTTCAATATAGGTGTGTTGCTCGTCTGTATTACTTGCATATAAAATTACCATTTTACCATCCTTATCGGTTTGGTTGGCTTTTATAGCATTCTCTAATTCTTCGTAAGTGTAATATTTATTATCTACCGTTGGGTATAATGCAAAAGCATCTGCTTTATCGAAGAATTTATCTTCAGAAAGCATACCATATTCAATAACAATTTTAATGTCGTTCCATTTTGCTTCAAAATCCTCACGGTTATTGTTAAACAACGATTTTAATTTATCGGCAACCTTACGTGTAATGTAAGAGGAGATTTTTTTAACAGCGCCATCGGCTTGTAAATACGATCGCGACACGTTTAACGGAATGTCTGGCGAATCGATAACACCACGTAACATGGTTAAAAATTCTGGTACAATTCCTTCTACATTATCGGTTACAAAAACCTGATTTTGGTAGAGTTGAATTTTATCCTTTTGCATGCTCATGTCCTGAGTCATCTTTGGGAAATATAGAATTCCTGTTAAATTAAAAGGATAATCTACATTTAAATGGATGTGAAATAATGGTTCCTCGAATTGTGCAGGATATAATTCTCTGTAAAAACTTTTATAGTTTTCGTCTTCTAATTCCGTTGGCTGTTTTGTCCACGCAGGATTAGGGTTATTAATGATATTATCTATAGTTATTTTTTTCTGAGGTTCTGTTATTTCCTTACCTTCAGCATCTTTTGTTGTTTCAGGTTTGTGCTCAGGATCGTTAACTTCCTTTGTACCAAATTTAATTGGAATAGGCATAAACTTGTTATACTTAGATAACAGGTTACCAATACGTGCTTCTTCTAGAAACTCTGTAGAATCTTCTGCAATATGCAAAATGATTTCTGTTCCTCTTTCGGTTTTATCGTGAGGTACTAAAGTAAATTCTGGAGAGCCATCGCAGGTCCAATGTGCTGCAGTGGTTCCATCCTTATGAGATTTGGTAATGATTTCAACTTTTTCGGCAACCATAAATGCAGAATAGAAACCAAGTCCAAAATGGCCAATAATTCCAGAATCTTTAGCAGAATCTTTGTAGTTGTCTAAAAATTCTTCAGCACCAGAAAAAGCAATTTGGTTAATGTATTTTTCAACCTCTTCGGCTGTCATACCTAATCCTTGATCGATAATATGAAGCTTTTTACCTTCTTTATCAATTTTAACTTCAATAACTGGATTTCCATATTCCGTTTTACTTTCTCCTATACTAGTTAAATGCTTCAGTTTTAGTGTGGCATCTGTAGCGTTACTAATAAGCTCACGTAAAAAGATTTCGTGATCACTGTATAAAAACTTTTTAATTAGTGGGAAAATGTTTTCTACCGAAACATTAATATTTCCTTTTGTCATGATAAAAATTTATTTTTTCGTTCCCATAACAATGGGAAACTGTTTAAATTATGTTTTAATTTCTGTTTATCTAATAGTCAAAAAAAATACCAATTAAAAAAATGTGACAAAGTGTCAACAAAACAGACTATTATGCATGCATAATGAATAAAAGAGTTTCTTAGAATTAGTATAATTGAAAAACTTAAATTGCGGCACTCTTTTACAGAGAGAAATAATAAAGAGATTCCCAGTGTTATGGGAATAAAAAATATAAAATTTTTTATGTACAATTCAAAGATAATAGGTTTAGGTAAATATGTGCCAGACAATGTGGTAACCAATGATGATTTATCTAAAATGATGGATACTAATGATGCATGGATTACCGAGCGTACAGGTATAAAAGAACGTCGTTGGGCAGTGCCTGGCTCTGGAGATACAACTTCAGCAATGGGTGTTAAGGCAGCAAAGCAGGCTATTGAACGTGCTGGAATAGATAAAGACGATATTGATTTTATTGTTTTTGCTACCTTAAGTCCAGACATGTATTTTCCTGGTCCAGGTGTGCAGGTGCAGCATGAATTAGGTATAAAAACAGTAGGTGCGTTAGATGTGCGTAACCAGTGTTCTGGTTTCGTTTATGCTTTATCGGTTGCCGATAATTTTATAAAAACAGGTATGTATAAAAACATATTAGTTATTGGTAGCGAATTACATTCTCACGGTTTAGATAAAACCACAAGAGGAAGAGGCGTTACCGTTATTTTTGGAGATGGAGCAGGAGCGGCAATATTAACTAGAGAGGAAGATACTAAAAAAGGCATTTTATCAACACATTTACACTCGCAAGGCGAACATGCCGAAGAATTGGTTTTAGTAGCGCCAGGTATGGGAAAACGTTGGGTAAACGATATTTTGGCTGATAATGATCCAAATGATGAGAGCTACTTTCCGCACATGAACGGACAGTTTGTATTTAAAAATGCAGTGGTGCGTTTTAGCGAAGTTATTATGGAAGGTTTAATGAAGAATAAATTAGGCAAAGAAGATATAGATATGCTAATTCCGCATCAGGCGAATTTAAGAATAGCGCAATTTATACAAAAGAAGTTTGGTTTAAACGACGACCAAGTCTACAATAATATTATGCGTTACGGGAACACCACAGCCGCTTCAATACCAATTGCTTTAACCGAAGCTTGGGAAGAAGACAAAATAAAAGAAGGCGATAACGTAGTGTTGGCTGCTTTTGGTAGTGGGTTTACTTGGGGAAGCGTAATTATTAAGTGGTAATAAATTCCTTTGAAGAAAGGAATCTTAATTATGTATTTTAACTACTATTTAAATTAATGTTTAGTTTGTTAATCTACACTATTTTAAATGGCACAGTCAAAAAGTAATACATATTTCACATAAATAAATAGAGGTTTCTGTCTTGGCAGAAATTAAAAAAATCCCAATGCCTACGCATTGGGATTTTTAGCTATCAATCATATAAACTTAAAGTGTTTACGAAACTTTAACTGGAAGACTAATTCAAATTTAAGTGTTCGTTTTAATAAGTTGTGTTATCTTAAGATGCTTATAGTTTCATTTCATTGCGCTAAGTATTTCACTTTAACACACTTTAACTTTTTGGAGTATTACAATATAAAAATCCCAATGCGTCAACATTGGGATTTTCAGCTATTAATCATATAAACTTAACGTGTTTACGAACGTTTTAATGGAAGACTAACTCAAATAAATATATTCGCTAACAGTGTTGTGTTTCTTTATAGACGATTGTTTTTTGAATTTATTACATTGAAAATCAGTATTTAACACATTTTAACAATGCATGCATAACGAATTAGAGTATTTCTAAATAAAAAAAATCCTGAAACATAATTTCAGGATTTTATCGCTATTAATCAACTCTATAATAGATTTTTAGTAAATCTGATGAAAGAACTAATTACAGCAAATATAAAGACTATGTTTAATATAATGTGTTGATTTACAGTATTTAATATTTATTTAACTATAGTTAAAATTTATTTAATAGGAAAAACCATACGTTTTAATCAAAAACCCAAAACTGATCAAGTTTTGGGTTTTCTTTTTTAATAGCACTACAAACACTAACCATTAACTATTGTTTTGCTATTAAATTTTGTAAGCTTACATAATATAGACGACTTATATTTGCATTAGTTACAGTTAAAAACAATTAAATGAATAAAAAAACATTAGTAATAGGAGCATCAACCAAACCAGATAGATATTCTAACATGGCTATACGAAAATTAACAAATTATAATCACACCACAGTGGCTTTTGGTATGCGTGCTGGCAAAGAATATGGTGTTACTATTGATACAGAATTAGAACCGTATAAGGATATCGACACCGTTACATTATATTTAAATCCTACAAGACAAAAGGAGTATTATAATTATATAGTATCGCTAAAACCAAAACGTGTTATCTTCAATCCTGGTACCGAAAACCCAGAGTTTTACAGAATATTAAGGGAAAATAATATTGAAGTAGAAATTGCGTGTACCTTGGTATTGCTATCTACAAATCAATATTAAGCGGTTTTTTCTTAGAAATTAACAGCAAGCCTAAGAACGTTAGTAAGCCGTTTACAATTAAAATTTCGAACCCAAATTCGTAGCCAAAAAACAACGCTTTAGAATACATATTCATAACATATGATATTAATGGTGCTACGAGAGCTATCACCCAAACATACTTGTCTTTAATATGTTTTTTGGTTAAAATCCCAAACGCAAATAAACCAAGTAAAGGACCATAAGTGTAACCAGCGGCTTTAAATAATTCCCAAATAACGGAGACATCTGTAAAAATGGTGTCGAAGAGAATAATTACAGCAACAAGTATAAAACTAAATAATACGTGTATACGTTTACGTATTTTCTTTTGTTCACCTTGTGGTTTTTTATCCAGTTCAATAATATCTATACAAAAAGAGGTAGTTAACGAGGTTAAAGCAGAGTCTGCACTGGAGTAAGCAGCAGCAATTAACCCTAAAAGGAAAAAGGCGGAAGTCGCAATTCCAATTTCAGGCAGCATGGCAATGGTTGGAAACAAGTCGTCTTTTTTGGCAGTAATACCATTTTGTGTGGCATACTGCGTGAGCATTAAGCCTAAAGCCAAAAACAGGATATTAACAAATACGAGTACAACAGCAAACGATACCATGTTTTTTTGTGCGTCTTTTATGTTTTTACACGTCAGGTTTTTTTGCATCATGTCCTGATCTAAACCAGTCATGGTAATCGTAATAAAAATACCTGCTAAGAAGCTTTTCCAAAAATATTGCGGATCATTACCATCCCCAAAAAAGAAGACTTTACTCATGTCACTGTTTGTTACATTCGAATAAATTTCAGAGACACTATTTAAATCTAAAGCCGAAGCTAAAAACGAGATGGTAACCACTACCGAAACAAGCATAAACAAAGTCTGTAACGTATCTGTAAAAATAATAGTTTTAATACCACCTTTAAAGGTATAGAGCCATATTAGCGCAATGGTAATTAAAACGGTAATTGGAAATGGAATATTAAATTGATCGAATACTAATAACTGCAAAACCTTAGCGACTAAAAACAATCTAAAAGCAGCACCAACCGTACGGGAAATTAAAAAAGCAACGGATCCAGTTTTGTAACTTATATTACCAAAACGATCTCTTAAATAGGTATAAATTGAAGTTAAATTCAATCTGTAATATAAAGGTAATAAAACATAGGCAATTATTAAATAGCCAATAAAATAGCCTAATACCACTTGAAAATAGCCAAACTGTTTACCCTCTACAGCACCAGGAACCGAAATAAATGTAACTCCCGAAAGCGAGGCGCCTATCATCCCAAAAGCAACTAAATACCATGGAGCCGATTTGTTTGCCTTAAAAAAAGCAGCATTAGTATCTTCTTTTCCAGTAAAATATGAGATTAAAATTAGCACACCAAAATAGGCTGCAATAAGTAGTAATATTTGAGTAGCGGTCATGGAAACAATTTTCTAACGCCAAAATACGTAAAAAGTCTTCAGTTGACCGTTTTCTACACATAGTTTTTATTCAGAAGTTTTTAATGTCAACAACTCGTGGTGGTTTATAATTAATCTTTATATAGCATCAAAAATAAATAATTGTAACCAAACAAACATTAATGAAAATTAGTGAAATTCGTGACGAAAAGTTAATTTTACATTCTTATGGAATTCTCTTCAAAACTCTTAGAAAATGCCGTTAACGAAATTGCGCAATTACCAGGTATTGGTAAGCGTACTGCGTTACGTTTGGCACTACATTTACTAAAACAACCAAAGGAGCAAACATTTAATTTGTCTCAGGCACTAACGCACATGCGCGAGGATTTAAAATTCTGTAAATCGTGTCATAATATTAGCGATGTCGATTTATGTGAAATCTGTGCAAACCCATTGAGGCAGGATGATGTTATTTGTGTGGTTGAAGATATTCGCGATGTCATGGCTATAGAAAATACAGCATCTCACAAAGGATTATATCATGTTTTAGGCGGAAAAATTAATCCAATTGAAGGTATTGGTCCACACGATTTAAACATTGTAAGTTTAGTAGAAAAAGTAAAACAAGGTAATATAAAAGAACTCATTTTTGCACTAAGCCCAACTATGGAAGGAGATACCACCAATTTTTATATTTTTAAACAATTACACGGTTTAGAAGTAAAAACTTCTACTATTGCCAGAGGAATTTCGGTTGGCGACGAGTTGGAATATGCCGACGAGATTACCCTTGGACGCAGTATTTTAAATCGCGTTCCTTTTGAAGCATCACTAAAACAATAATTGCTTTTGCAACTTTCGGTCATCATACTTAATTATAATGTGCGCTACTTTTTAGAGTTGTGCTTGCAAAGTGTGGAAGCTGCCATTAAAGGTCTGGATGCCGAAATTATTGTGGTCGATAATAACTCGAAAGATGAGAGTTGTGCCATGGTAAAGCAAAAATTTCCCAACATAAAACTAATTGAAAACAAAGAAAATTCAGGATTTTCTAAAGGCAATAATATTGGCGTTAAACAAGCCAAAGGCAATTATCTTTGCATATTAAATCCAGACACAGTAGTTGCAGAAGACACTTTTAAAACACTTTTGGCTTTCGCCGAAAAACAAAAACATCCTGGAATAACAGGCTGTAAATTAATAGATGGTAGTGGAAACTATTTGCCAGAAAGTAAGCGCAACGTGCCAGTTACTAAAATTGCAATTAATAAAGCTTTGGGCAATAGTAAACACTATTACGCCAACCATTTACAGGAGAATGACATTGGTAAAGTGGATGTGTTTGTTGGCGCTTTTATGCTTTTAAAGCGAGAAGTATATAATAAGGTTAACGGTTTCGACGAAGACTATTTTATGTATGGCGAAGACATCGATTTAAGCTATAAAATTAAAAAAGCAGGTTTTCAAAGTTTCTATTACGGCAAAACAACAGTTATTCATTATAAAGGAGAAAGTACTTTAAAAGATAAAACCTATGCCAAACGCTTTTATGGTGCCATGCAAATATTCTACAAAAAGCATTTTAAAAGTAATCTGGTTTTCGATGCGTTGGTATTTTTAGGTATTCAATCGGCAAAATGGTTTGGAAGCAAAGCTTCAGCTAAACAAATAGCTATAGAGCAATTTGCATTAGTAGCTAATGCTAACAACGAAAACTTGGTAAAGCAAGTTCAAAAACCAATTACTTTAGTTTCAAATATTTCTCAAGTCAAAAAAAATACGCAAATAGTATTCGATGCTAATCACGTAAGTTTTAAGGAGATAATTAACGACATGGACACTTCAGAAAAAAATAAAAATTTATCGTTTAAAATACTTCCAAAAAACGCTAATTTTATCCTCGGAAGTCATTCCTCTAAAAGTAGAGGCGAAGTGATTCATTTTTAAGTATATTGTCAGTTCGAGTGATTTTGAGGAACTAAAAATTGTATCGAGAACATCTATCAAGTTAAAATTCTATTCTCGATACAAATTTTACTCATTTTTAATCGTAAAATTCACTCGAATTGACGAATTTTATGGTGTATCATTTTTGAGTGGCAATTTAACAAGTATTACAAATTCAAAATAATATTGAATAGTCATATATGTACACTATTTTTTATTAATTTTGCATTCTGAAAATATAAAAAGACACATTTTTTATCAATATGGCAAGATTTGAACTAAAATTACCGAAAATGGGAGAAAGCGTTGCTGAGGCAACAATTACTTCGTGGTTAAAAGAAGTTGGCGATACTATAGAGCAAGACGAAGCCGTTTTAGAGATTGCAACAGATAAAGTAGATAGCGAAGTGCCAAGTGAAGTTGATGGTGTTTTAGTAGAAGTGCTATTTAATGTAGACGATGTTGTGCAAGTAGGGCAAACCATAGCTGTTATTGAGGTAGAAGGTGAAGGTAATGCAACTGCCGAAGCGCCAAAAGCACAGGAAGTGGTAATTGAAAAAACAGCGCCTGCCGTTGCTGAGGTTGCACAAACTGTAGTCGCTGCACAAGACACTGCAGCATCAATAAGTTCTAATGGAGACCGTTTTTACTCACCATTGGTAAAAAATATGGCTAAAGCCGAAGGCATTGCGCAAGCAGAGTTAGATGCTGTTCCAGGAACAGGAAAGGACGGTCGTGTAACAAAAGCCGATATGCAAGCCTATTTAGAAAATAGAGAGTCGCAACCTGCTAAAGCAGCTGGCTTAGGAGCTCCTGTTGAAACGACAAAAGCACAACCAACAGCAAAGGCCGAAACTAAAAAAGAGGCAGCACCAATTATATCTGCAGAAGGTGATGAAATTATAGAGATGACCAGAATGGGCAAATTAATTGCGCATCACATGGTAGAAAGTGTACAAAAAAGTGCACATGTACAGAGTTTTATTGAAGCCGATGTAACAAAAATCTGGAATTGGAGAAAGAAAGTTAAAGATGGTTTTATGAAACGTGAAGGCGAGAACCTAACCTTTACACCAATCTTTATGGAAGCGGTGGCGAAAGCATTACGCGATTTCCCAATGATGAATATCTCGCTTCAAGGCGATACTATTGTTAAAAAGAAAAACGTAAACTTGGGTATGGCTGCGGCTTTACCAGACGGAAACTTAATTGTGCCTGTTATTAAAAATGCCGACCAGCTAAACCTTGTGGGTATGACCAAGCAAGTAAACGATTTAGCAGGACGCGCCAGAGATAACAAGTTAAAACCAGACGATATACAAGGCGGAACCTATACAGTAACCAATGTTGGGACATTTGGAAGCATAATGGGAACACCAATTATTAATCAGCCACAAGTGGGAATATTAGCTTTAGGTGCTATACGTAAAGTACCTGCAGTTATAGAAACACCAGATGGCGATTTTATTGGTATTCGCTACAAAATGTTCTTATCGCACTCTTACGACCATCGCGTGGTAAATGGAGCGCTTGGCGGACAATTTGTAAAAGCAGTAAAAGATTATTTAGAAGCTTGGGATCCTAATCGTGAGATATAAATTCCTGCAAAAGCAGGAATCTCATAAAGGTTTCTCAATTATAAAAATATAGAAAAGCAAAAAGCACAGTTTTTAAGACTGTGCTTTTTTGTTAAATATTTGTTCATATTTTTACACTTGTCTCAGTCGAGTATCAGGTTAGAAAAAAGAATTATTATTGTAACTAAATATAGTTAAGCAAAGAATTTAATATTCAAATGCAAGTAAATTCTCGGTGTCAATGTATAGTTGAGATTGAACTACATTGATTTTTTCAATTTTCACATTATTTGTTTTCGTTCCTTTTGAAGGTTTATACAAATCACCTGATAATACTCCTGGTCCAAATTGTTTTGATATGATAATGTATGCTGCAGTAGTTGAAGAAATTACATTCTGTAAATTTGCAAAATTTGTCATTTCATTTGGAGAGTGCTTTATTTTATTATAAGCGGTCCACCAACCTGGTATATGTTTTGTTTCGATTTTAGAATTTTTGTCCCATTTATTCAATTCAACAAATGGTTTTAGAGTCAAAGGACTATTTTGCTCAATATCTTTTAGTGTTGGACAGTGAAAATTAACTTCATGGAATTTCAAAAATTTTGAAAGACTCAGATAGTTGTAAATATTAATGCTCTTGGTGTTAGCAAAAACTTTGTTATATATAACTCTGCTTAACTGTTCATATAGATTTGATGATTCTCTAATAATTGTGGCAAATTTCACAGAATTGGTTTTTAGGTTTTTAACTTCAGGATTTACAAATTGAAAAGACTCAACCAATAAACTTTCGATTGACAAATATTGGTGTTTAATATTTGTAGCAAAAGTTGATATTTTCCTTTCATATTGTCTTTCTAAAACAGATAATTTTTTAGTCTTTGAGTTCACAAAAAAACAATCATTATTTTCGTAATTAAGATTTCTACGTGGAAATGGGTAGCTTGTGTTCATAGAATATTTTTTATCTTCTCTAGCCTAAAATCGTTTCATTATTTTATATCAACCAATAAACGAAGTTCGACTATTTTTTATAGAAAATCAAATCACCTTTCTAATTAAAGCTTCCCGCCGTAATTGCGGTTGTACATTGTTGTAGGCAATGGTTCTTTTAGGTTAATATTTGTTTCCATTTTCTACAAATACTATCAAAGTCAATTCTTGTGTTAGCTGGACTTGAACTCGGCAGCAAAATATACTTAATTCCAAATTCTCTTTCAAAATATTTGTCGTAAAGTGCTTGCGATTTAGTTCCGTTAAATCCAATAACTTTTAAATTATTATTACTCTTTATAAAATTACTTATTTCATGTGGTTGCTCGCTTTCAATCGCGCTATCAAGACTTCCTTTTCTAATTGCTTTATGCGCTACGTCCCAAATTCCAATTCGTGTTTTAAGTAAGAGTGTTTTTTTATCATTGTAGGTTATGGGTAGGTCATTGTCAGTTATTGTAGAAATGATATTCCAAAACTTGTTTCTCGAATGTCCGTAATATTCTCCAAGCTCAATAGATTTGTCTCCTGGCATTGTTCCCAAAATTAAAATAGTTGTGTCAGAGTTTGAAATTGGGTCGAATGAAGTTTTGGTGTGCTCTAAAACCGAATTAGATTTTTTTCTTTTAATTGTCCTTTTTTCCTCTTCTTTTGTAGTTGTCGAAGGAATTTTTTTTTCAGTTGTTTTAATTCCGTGTGGGTTTGCTCCACTCCAACTTATGTCAATATGAGTTCCATAATCCTTTACTCTGAAACTAATACTATTTTTATGAGCAAGGTCCAAACCTGTAAACCTGAATGTCTTATGAAACGGTTTTGATTCGTGGTCTATATTCACTACTAAAATATCGTCACGAGAGACAGTTTTCGTGTCAATTTTATAACTCTTTGATTTTTCGAGTCTACTTGAAGGTCTAATGGTTCTATTTCTATTTATTTCTGTCATTAGAATTTATTAAATGTAACGGAATTCCGCCATTGGCTACAATGTTCTCTGATATAAAATCGTTTTCAATATTTTACAACATTCGTTAAACGAAGTTCGACTATTTTTTATAGAAAATCAAATCGGATTTGTTGTTAACGCTATAGATTGGAAATATTCCAGCGCAAGAAATTTTCAAGAATACCATACAATTATGGAAATTGATGATGCAGGGTTCTTAGGTTGATTTTCTATTACATTCGTCGCAGACGAGCGATAGTTTGAATAAGTGTTTGTTAATGTTATTGCACTCGTCGCAGACGAGCGCCAGCTTGGGGGATTTTCCAAATTAGCACTTGCCAAAGCAATTAATTATACACGTTGTTGCCATTAGTTCTTTTTATTCCGATTTTGACTTCTTTTTTGTTTAATTGTTTCTCTTCTTGTTTTTGAAGTTGAAAAACTCAAAATTTTTGACAATTGCTCTAATAAATTTGTTGAAACTTTTGAGGGTCTATATTTAAATATCATAGGCTATTGTTCTAATGTAATTATTAATTCATTAACTCTATCAATTCTCGGGTTAATTTCTTTTTTAACTCTAATCTTATTTAATAAATATCCATAAAGACCTATTCCGATTGTAGCTAAATTTATAAAGACAATTAGATATACTGGAATCTTTTCCCAAATGCTGATAGTAAATAATAACATTATTGGATAAACAGGTAAAATTCCCCAATACAAATATGTTTTAAGGAATTTTTTTTGCACTTGAAGATATTCCTGGTTTTTTTTGAGATAATTTAGATAATTCTCTTCCAAATCACTTGGTTGATATTTTTTAACACCTCGATATTTGATTATTAAATAAAGAGCACAAATAATCATTAAAGCTAATGCTATTTTTGTTAGAATGAATGGAATCTTGAAAAACAAAAGAGTAGATAACAAAACTCCAAATACAGCTAAAAGTGTCTCTGAAAGTTCTAAATAGTTCCACCATCTGTGTAAACGTTTTAAACTTGATTGCAATTCTATCATTAATTTAGATTTCTCCCATTTTATGCGCTCCTGATTACTGGACGATTGCCAGATTTTAATTAATTCATCTTCAATCATAATGTTTCTTTTATACAGTTAAATAATTTTGATTTTATCCGCTTGATTTTTACAGCTATATGATTTTCAGATAATCCAAGTATATCTGAAATTTCTCGGTATGCCAACCCTTCCAAGTATAGAGCTACTATAGCTTTGTTTCCTTCATTCAATTTTTTGATACACTTTCTTAAAGCTATTAGTTTTTCATTGTCTTCTTCATTAGCTTTTTCAGAACCTATATTAGCAATAGTCATACTATCTAATCTTATAAATCGATTTTGGTTCTTTGTATGTTTAGATTTAAAACGAAGACAAACATTTAATGCTATCCTAAATATCCAGGTGTCAATAGATGAATTACCTTTAAATGAGCTCATTGACTTCCAAATGTGAACTAAAACCTCCTGAAATAGGTCTTTAGAATCTTCATTATTATCGGAATAAATTGAGCAAATTCTATATAATTTATCCTGATTTTCTTTTAAGGCAGAAAGAAATGTGGTTTTTTGTTTTTCCATTTTTAATACTTCCCTTTACTACTTTAGTTACAAAAGTTTCCTAAATATGACACTTTCGTCGTTTTTTTAGTAAAAAAGATGATAAAGCTGTTATTTACGGTCGTTCGGTTAGTATTAATGGCAATGTTCTCTGATATAAAATCGTTTTAATTTTTTATATCATTCGTTAAATGAAGTTCAACTATTTCTACTGTAAAGTCAAATACTCAATAGAGTAAAACATCTAAAAAAAAAATAAAAAATGTTTTACATTGTTCTAAACTATTACATCTAATTTTATGAAAGGAGTAATTTAATTACGAATAGGTTTAAATTCTTTTTTTAAAATTAGATAAAAGACTGAAACTGAAATTAATAATAATCCCAAATAAAAATAGCCAATCAATGACGCTTCAGGGTCATTATGTCCAATTAAATTAGGAAACATTAATATTGATAGTGCTCCTAAAACCCCAAATATTGTTAATACTAATACTTTAACAGCAAGAATTACATTTTTCATAATAGAGAATTATTTTGTTTAATATAAGCCTAACGAAGTTAACTTAAAATTTCCACAAAGTCTAAATCCAACAACTAATAACATATTTTAAAATACCTTGGTAATAGATTTTACTCTATGCAAGAACATCGTTAAAACTTTCATCTGCTTCTAAAATCTTTTTTGCAAATGGACAAAGCGGGATGATTTTTAAATTATTCTCTCTCGCAAATGCTGCAGATTTCATTACCAGTTTTTTACCAAAACCTTGACCGCCAAATTGGTCTTCAACGCCAGTATGGTCTATTATAAATTTGTTTTTTCCTGCCCACGTATAGGTTAATTCGCCTGCAAATTCATCGTTTTTATAAATTGCAAAGCGTCCTTTTTTGTCGTTATCTTCTTGTTTTATAGTTGCCATAAAATCTCTTATTTAATACTTAATGCTCCCGAAGGGCATTTTAACACTTGATCTGTTAATTGCTGTGAGGTTGCATTTTCTGGTTTTATCCATGGTCTTTCTTTTGGGTTATAAACTTCGGGTAACGTTTTTACGCAAATTCCAGAATGTATGCACTTTTTAGCTTTCCATAAAATGGTTACCTCTCCATTGGTATATGCTTTTGTTTCCATAAGTTATTCATTTTAAGGTTTATAATGGTTATTACTTCAAAATTAATCTTCTAAATAACCAAATTTCCCGTTGTTAAAATCATTAAACGCTTCTTTTAGTTCTTCTTTGGTATTCATTACAAAAGGACCGTGTGCAGCAATGGGTTCGTTAATAGGCTCACCACTTAAAATTAAAACAGTGGCATTGTCTGTAGCCTTAATTGTGAAGGTTTCTCCATCGTTTTCCATTAACGCTAAATGGTCTGTTGGTGCTTCTTCTGTATTATTAATTACAATATCTCCTTCTAATACAAGAAGTGCTGTATTGAAATTGGCAGGGAAATTAAATGTTGCTTTGCCACCTTTGTTTAATTTAGCATTAAACATATTTATAGGTGTAAAGGTAGAGGCAACTCCTGTTGTGCCTTGGTATTCGCCAGCAATAACTTCAATATGGCCTGCGTTATCTTCTAACGTATAGCGGTTTATAGCATCATGCTTTATGGCTTGATATTTAGGTTTACTCATTTTATCTTTCTTGGGTAAATTAACCCACAGTTGCACCATTTGAAAGTCGCCACCAGTTTTACTCCATTCTTCCTCATGGTATTCTTTATGCAGCACACCACTGGCAGCTGTCATCCATTGTACATCGCCTTCGCCTATAACTCCGCCACCACCACTACTATCGTGGTGTGCTACTTTACCTTTGTAAGCTATGGTTACGGTTTCGAAACCTCTGTGCGGATGCACACCAACACCTTTTGGCTTGGTACTTGGTGGAAATTTATATGTTGAATTGTAGTCTAACAAAATAAAAGGATCCATACGTTGCATGTCTAACCTAAAGCCACTTGGTATAAAATTATGTACTCTAAAACCATCACCAACAAAATGTGGTGCTCTTGGGCTTGCTATTAATTCTACTGCTTTTGTTTTCATATCTTTATTTTTATACAACGAATTTACACTTGCAGATTATTTTGTGCATTGATGTATGATAAGAAGCCTATTGTTTAAAGTTTTTTTGAGCCAGTTCTTTGCGAACACGACTTAAGCTTTCTGGTGTAATACCTAAATACGAAGCAACCATTGTTTGTGGCACACGTAACAAAATGTCTGGATACATTTTAATAAACTGCAAATATCTGTCTTCTGCCGCAGCGCTTAATAACAGGTTAATACGTTTCTGTAAATGCCTGATGTGATTGTGTAACAATCGGTTATTAAAGTCTAAGAAGCTTGGTATTTTCTCTATTAGTAATTTTACAAAGTTTTCATCTAATAAAATAACCTGGCTGTCTTCTAAGGCTTGAATATAGTAAATAGAAGGCTTGTTGAAATAAGAGCTTTCCCTGTCGGTTACAAACCAACTTTCTGGAGCAAAAGATAAAATATGTTCTTTGCCTTTTTGGTCTATGGTAAATTGTCGTAATAAGCCTTTTTCAACAAAAAAAGTATGTGTACAATGTTCGTTTTCACGTAGAAGATATTGGTCTTTTTTAACCGTTTTTGTAGTGCAGTTTTCTACTATAGAAACAATTTCTTTTTCGTTTACATCAAGATTCGAGGCTAAAAAAGCTTTTAGATTAAAACTGTTCATGTCACTAATTTTAGATTTCTTTAAGTTGGTAAAACATATACTAAAATACAACCTTTGGTTACTTGTGGAAGCAGGAATAGTTTTAATAGTGTTTTAACTAAGTTAATCTAAAAAAAGCTCAAAAACTAAAGGTTAATTAAAAGCTTCGCGTAAAGCGCCAATAAAATCTTCAACACTTTTTATGTTGTTGTAAACTGCGCCATCTACCTTTAAAAGTGGTATTCTATTTTCGAAGCGGCTTTGTTTATTAGTTTTAAATTCTTTAATAATTTTAAGATAATTGGTACTGTCTTTATCAATATTATACTCTGTATATCTAATCTTGTTATTATCTAAAATACGCTTGGTGTCTGGGCAAATAAGACAATCGTCTTTGGTAAAAATAGTTACTTTCTTTTCTTTAATGGCTCTATCGAGTTTAAAATCTAATGCCTCAAAATCTTTATCAAGCTCTAAACTATAAGCCACTTCATTAACCACAAAAACAGATTCGTAATTGCCTTCGGTGCCTGCCAATTGAATAAGTGTCATTAACTTAATTTTACTATTGGCAGCAATATTTCTAATAATAGGCCTGTTGCTGCTGCGTCTAAAATCTTTTGTGTCTACTTTTAAAAAAATATCGTAGGAAAGCGAATCGGTATTTGTAGCATAAAGCGTTAAACGTTTGCCTTTCTTTTCTTCGGAAAGCTTAACATATTTATGCTCGTTTTGAGCAAAACAGTTACAGGTTAATAATAAAATAGTAAGGAGTGTAAGGTATTTCTTCATATTTAAAAAATGATAACAAAGTAAAAATAACATAATACAATTATATTTGCATAAATCGTACCATAGTATTGGTACAAAATTACAAATTACATGCAATTAAATCTCACGAAACCAGTTTGCTTTTTCGATTTAGAAACTACAGGAATCAACATATCTAAAGACAGAGTCGTAGAAATTTCAATATTAAAAGTGTTTCCAAATGGAAATAAGGAAAGTAAAACGTGGTTGGTAAACCCAGAAATGCCAATTCCCGAAGAGGTTTCTGCTATACATGGTATAACTAATGAACGTGTAGCAAACGAGCCAACCTTTAAAGCATTGGCGAAAGAGATTAATAATATGATTAAAGATTGCGATTTAGCAGGTTTTAACTCTAACCGTTTCGATATCCCTTTATTAGCCGAAGAAATGTTGCGTGCAGATATAGATTTCGATATGAAAGGTCGCGTGGCAATAGATGTGCAAACAATTTTTCATAAAATGGAAAAACGCACACTTGCCGCAGCTTATAAGTTTTACTGCGATAAAAATTTAGAAAACGCGCATAGTGCCGAAGCAGATACTATGGCAACTTACGAAGTGCTAAAAGCACAGTTAGACCGTTACGACGATTTAGAAAACAACGCCAAGTTTTTAGCCGAATTTAGTTCGCATAAAAGGTTTGCAGATTTTGCCGGTTTTATTAATTTTAATGAAGATGGAGAAGAGTGCTTTTCATTTGGGAAGCACAAAAATAAAAGGGTATTAGACGTTTTAGACAAAGAACCTGGATATTTTGGCTGGCTTTTAAACGCCGATTTTCCTTTATATACAAAAAAGGTATTGACAGCGATTAAGCTAAGAGCCTTCAATAATAAAATTTAATTTCTTTGTCATTCCTGTGAACGCAGGAATCCATTTTTTAACTGAGATAACATTAATGAGATTTCCGCTTTCGCGGAAATGAAAATTGGAAATTTTCGATGAAACTAATCTGCATAGGAAGAAACTACACAGACCATATAAAAGAATTGGAAAACGAAAAACCCACAGATCCTGTGGTGTTTTTAAAACCAGATACAGCAATATTGCTAAAAAAACAACCTTTTTTTATTCCAGAATTTTCTAACGATGTGCAGCATGAAGTAGAAGTTTTGGTGAAAATTAATCGTGTTGGAAAGTATATAGATAAAAAATTTGCTCACAAATATTATAATGAAATAGGACTAGGTATCGACTTTACAGCGCGCGATTTGCAAACACAATTAAAAGCAAAAGGATTGCCTTGGGAAAAAGCTAAAGCTTTTGATGGCGCTGCAGTTGTTGGAAAATGGTTGCCCAAAACAGAATTTATCGATTTAAACAATTTAAATTTTAGTTTAAAAAAGAATGAAACAGTGGTGCAACAAGGAAATACAAGCCTAATGTTATGGAAAATTGATGAAATCGTCGAATATGTGTCTAAATATTTTACTTTAAAGATAGGAGATATTATATTTACCGGAACTCCGGCAGGAGTTGGCAAGGTAGTTGCAAACGATAAATTAATAGGATACATAGAAGATAAGCAGTTATTTTCTATAACAATTAAATAAATGGAACAACACTACAAACTACACCGATTACGAGAACTCGCAGATAACGATGAAGATTTTATATTAGCTCTGGCCGAAACTTTTCTTGAAGAAGTACCTGCAGATGCTGTAGTCTTAAAACAGGCAGTCGAAAATAAAAACATGCTCCAAACATACCAGACAGCTCATAAAATGAAGCCAACAATAGATGTTTTCGAACTTGGTGTATTAGACAAGTTAATTGAAGTACAAGATTGGGGAAAGTATGAAAAGTCTAACGAGGATGTCTCTGCACAATTAGCAGATGTTTTGGAAGCAGTAGAGAACGCAGCCTCCGAAATTAAATCAGACTTTAACTTGTAAATAATGCAAGCCGAAATTATTACCATTGGAGATGAGATTCTCATTGGGCAAGTTATAGACACCAATTCGGCTTTTATAGGCAAGGCGCTTAATGCCATTGGAGTCTCGGTTTATCAAATTACTTCAATTCAAGACGATAAGCAGCATATTCTACAAGCGTTAGCAGCTGCCGAGAAAAATGCCGATATTATTATTCTCACAGGAGGTTTAGGCCCAACCAAAGACGACATTACAAAAATTACAATTTCAGAATATTTTAACGATACCTTGGTTCGGGATCCTTTAGTAACAAAAAATATTAAAAGACTGTGGCGAGATCATGTCAAGCAACCACTGCAACAGGTCAACTTAGATCAGGCGCTTATTCCATCGAAAGCAAAAGCATTAATGAATGTAGTTGGTAGTGCTCCAGGCATGTGGCTTGAAAAAGAAAATAAAGTGTTTATTTCTTTGCCAGGCGTGCCTTACGAAATGAAAGCCTTAATAGAAAATGAAGTCCTCCCAAAATTAAAAGTAAAATATAAACGCCCTTTTATTATTCATAAAACATTACTTACCTATGGCATGGGAGAAAGTATGTTGGCAGCCAAAATTGAAGCATGGGAAGATAATTTGCCAAAAAACATAAAACTTGCTTATCTGCCAAACTTAGGTAAAGTAAGATTAAGATTATCTGGAAAAGGTACCGATGAAACAGCTTTAAATAAACAAATATACGCGCAAATAGAAACTGTTTTACCCTTAATAAAAGAGGTGTTTTTTGGTTTAGAAGATGATGGTGAAATAGAAGTGTTAATAGCCAGAGAATTAACAAAACGAAACGAAACCTTATCCATCGCCGAAAGTTGTACAGGAGGAAAACTAGCCGAGACCTTTACTCAACATGCTGGATCTTCCAGTTTTTTTAAAGGCGGCATCGTGCCTTATGCCACACAAACAAAAATTGATATTTTAGGGGTTTCGGCAGAGGTAATTAAAAAACATTCTGTAGTAAGTGCGCCAGTTGCAGAAGCAATGGCCGCACAGTGTCGCAGTTTATATGGTACAGATTATGCAATAGCAACCACAGGTAATGCAGGACCAACAAAAGGAGATGCAGAGGTTGCTGTTGGAACCGTTTATATTGCTGTAGCCACAAAATCTGGTGTAATATCGCAAAAACTTGAACTTGGTAATAACAGGATAAGAGTAATAAACAAAGCAGTAAACAAGGCCTTAGAACAGCTTCTAAAAGAAATTTTTAAAAATTGATAAAAAACAGATTGTCAATACTAAAACATTTCATATATTTGCACCTCGAATTTTAATAACAATTTTAAAGTTATAAGTAATGTCAAGAGTTTGTGAACTTACAGGAAAGAAAGCAATGGTTGGAAACAACGTATCGCACGCAATGAATAGAACTAAACGTAAATTCAACGCGAACTTAATTAAAAAACGTTTTTTTCTTCCTGAAGAAGATAAGTGGGTAACTTTAAAAGTTTCTACTTCTGCTTTAAAAACAATCAATAAGATTGGTATTGCGGCAATGTTAAAAGATGCAAGAGCTAAAGGATTTTATAAATAATAGCCACGCTATAAAGTAATAAGAAAATGGCAAAAAGAGGTAACAGAGTACAAGTAATATTAGAGTGCACAGAGCACAAAGAGTCTGGACAACCAGGAACTTCTCGTTATATTACGACTAAGAATAAAAAGAACACACCAGATAGAATGGAGATAAAGAAATTTAATCCAATCTTAAAGAAAATGACTGTTCACAAAGAAATTAAATAATTAGATAATTTTTTAGAATTATGGCAAAGAAATCAGT
Source organism: Lacinutrix chionoecetis (assembly GCF_053604665.1). Taxonomy (NCBI): domain Bacteria; kingdom Pseudomonadati; phylum Bacteroidota; class Flavobacteriia; order Flavobacteriales; family Flavobacteriaceae; genus Lacinutrix; species Lacinutrix chionoecetis. The sequence continues at coordinate 28,380 of NZ_JBSHNQ010000081.1, read as the reverse complement.
AGCATCATTACAAACAGGATCTAAGAGATTGTCTAAAGCAATCCGTATGGAAAAATCTCCAAAAACAGGAGCTTACATGTTTGTGGAATCAATTATGGCACCAGAATTAGTAGACGATTTCTTAAACAAGAAATAAGACGACTACTTATATAATATTTTAAAGCTGCTTTCATTTAGAAAGCGGCTTTTGTTTTATATTTACATTTCATAGTAATGACAATGTAGCAGTTTCTTAAAAAAAGGAGCAACAATTGTTATAGTAAAATAAGCATTAGGGCGTTACCATAAAGGTCGGGCTTTCACTACTCGCTCTCTGCGAGGAGCTCAAACAAACCGTTCAATCCCTAACGCATAATTTTCGTAAGGCTTCAGCTTTGCAACCAAACAAAAAACAACAAACAACAAAAATGAGTTTTTTTAAAAAAATATTCTCCTCAGAAAAAAAGGAAACTTTAGATAAAGGTCTGGAAAAAACAAGCACCAGTTTTTTAGGTAAATTAAGTAAAGCCGTTGCAGGAAAATCTAAAGTAGATGACGATGTTTTAGATAACCTTGAAGAAGTATTAGTATCCAGCGACGTTGGTGTAAATACAACTTTAAAAGTTATAGACCGTATAGAAGCACGCGTAGCTAAAGATAAATATTTAGGAACCGATGAGCTTAATAAAATACTTCGTGAAGAAATTGCAGGCTTATTAAGCGAAACTAATTCTGGTGAAGATACAGAATATACCATACCAAAATTAGAGCCTCAGGCCAACGGCACAAAAACGCCCTATGTACTTATGGTTGTTGGCGTTAATGGTGTTGGTAAAACAACGACCATAGGTAAATTAGCCTATCAATTTAAAAAGCAAGGCTTAAAAGTAGTTTTAGGTGCTGCAGATACGTTTAGAGCAGCAGCAATAGACCAACTACAAGTTTGGGCAGACAGAGTAGATGTGCCAATGGTACGCCAGGATATGGGAAGTGATCCGGCGAGTGTGGCGTTCGATGCATTAGAATCTGGAGTGACACAAAATGCCGATGTTATTATAATTGATACCGCAGGACGTTTGCATAATAAAATAAACTTAATGAACGAGTTAACCAAAGTGAAGCGTGTTATGCAAAAAGTAATTGGCGATGCGCCACACGATGTCTTATTAGTTTTAGATGGCTCAACAGGACAAAACGCATTCGAGCAGGCAAAACAATTTACAGCAGCAACCGAAGTAACTTCACTTGCTGTAACAAAACTGGATGGCACAGCAAAAGGAGGTGTGGTTATTGGAATTAGCGACCAGTTTCAAATACCAGTTAAATATATTGGAGTTGGCGAAGGTATTGAAGACTTGCAGGTTTTTAATAAATATGAGTTTGTAGATAGCTTCTTTAAGTAAAATTTGTCATTGCGAGGAAGCATGACGTGGCAATCTTTTTAAACTATATTTAGTATCTTAGATAAATGAGTTACACAATCTACCACGATTTAGTTATAAAAACCTCAAAAGAAAAAGTTTTCAGTGCTATTACACAGCCAAAATATCTTAACAACTGGTGGACGCTAAAATCTTCAGGGAAACCAGAATTAGAGGCAGAATACAATCTTAATTTTACAGATAAATACGATTGGTATTGCAAAGTTTCGCAAGTTAATCCAAACGAATCCTTCTATTTAAAAATAACAAACGCCAATGAGGATTGGAATCCGACAACTTTCGGTTTTGAATTAAAAGACCATGAACATGGTACTTTGGTGGAATTTACTCACAGTAATTGGCAAGTTAATAATCATCATTTTAGAAATACCTCTTACTGTTGGGCTTTATTGCTAAAAGGCTTAAAAAAATATCTTGAAACAGGTATAATTGTGCCGTTCAACAAACGCGATTAATTAATTAGTAAATTAATTTTCTCCCATAGGTCATTATCGAAAGTAGAAAGCCCAAAATTGTCTTCACTCGCAGCTTCTCCCATTCTAATAATTACCAAATCTCTACTTGGGACAATGTAAATTTTTTGATCATTTTTTCCTAACGCACAATACATGTCATTTGGCGCGTTTGTTATTAATTTGCCAGAAAATTTAATTTGAGTTTGCGGCAAATGATATGAAGATTTTCCATTAAGCCACCACAAATAACCGTAAGCTTCATTTATATTTTGAGAGGTGTTTATAGCTTCATTTAAAAATTGTTCAGATACTATTTGAGAATCTTCCCATTTTCCATGCGAAGCAATCATTAAACCAAAACGCCCCATACTTCTGGTGTTACTCCAATATACACTTAAATCACCAATAGGTATCCAGGTGCCATTCATTCCAATTTTATTTTTAAGCTTTACATTAAAATAATCTGTCCAGCTTTGGCTACTTGCATCTGCAATAACATCTTGCATCTTTACATAGACATTATGGTATGCCCAACGTGTTCCGGCATTTGCAAGATATTGTAGATTTTCTGGTGCAACCGAGTCTCCAAGGGTGTCATTTAGACCAGAGGTCATCGATAGTAAATTTTTACAGGTTATTAAGTTCTCTTTATCTGGAGAGGCGCTCGTCCAGCCAGTTCCTAAATAAGTAGAAACTTTAGCATTTATATCTATCAATCCTTCGTCTTGAGCAATACCAGAAACAGCGGTAGTTAATGTTTTTCCTGCACTTGCCCAATACCAATTGGTAGATGCATCATGATTATTAAAGTAGTGTTCTAAAACAATTTTTCCTTTGTGTAGCACCAAAAAGCTTTTAGAGTTTTTCTCTTCTAAAAAGTCGATTAAAGGTTGTAGCTCAGCTTCATTCCAATTCAAATTAGTTAATGATTTTGTTTCCCAAACATCACTATTTAATGGTGGGAAGTAGTTGTCTTCATTGAATACGGCTTCGTTTTGAGTATTGTTATCGGCAACACTACAACCTAAGACAGAGAATATTAAAAAGATAAATGTAAATGGTATAAAAGTTTTCATTGGCTTTCGGTTTATTGTAAGACCTAAAAATTAGTCAAAAGTTTAATCGCATACTATTAAACGTAAATCTCAAATCATTATGTATCTTTGCAGTCCAAAATTGAGATATGCGTACTAAGTCACTTAAAAAGAACAAAATCAATGTTATAACCTTAGGTTGTAGTAAAAATGTTTACGACAGCGAAGTGTTAATGGGACAACTAAAAGCCAGTGGCAAAGATGTTGTGCATGAAGAGGAAGGTAATATTGTAGTGATTAATACCTGTGGTTTTATTAATAACGCCAAGGAAGAGAGTGTGAATACCATTTTGGAATACATGCAGAAAAAAGAAGAAGGTAATGTTGATAAAGTATTTGTAACAGGCTGCCTGTCTGAACGCTACAAACCAGATTTACAAAAAGAAATTCCAAACGTCGATCAATATTTTGGCACCACTGAGCTGCCAGGTTTACTAAAAGCATTAGGAGCAGATTACAAACATGAGCTAATAGGCGAACGCTTAACAACCACACCAAAAAATTACGCATATTTAAAAATTGCCGAAGGCTGCGACAGACCATGTAGTTTTTGTGCAATTCCTCTAATGCGAGGCAAACATAAGAGCACACCAATTGAAGATTTAGTTACCGAAGCAGAAAAATTAGCTGCAAACGGAGTCAAAGAATTGGTTTTAATAGCACAAGATTTAACGTATTACGGATTAGACTTATACAAAAAAAGAAACTTGGCAGAGTTACTTGAGAATTTAGTAAAAGTAGAAGGTATTGAGTGGATTCGCTTACATTACGCCTTTCCAACAGGATTTCCTATGGACGTACTGGATGTCATGAATCGTGAACCTAAAATTTGTAATTACTTAGATATACCATTACAACATATTAGCGACGATATTTTAAAAAGTATGCGTCGTGGCACAACCAAAGAAAAGACTACTAAACTTCTAAAAGAATTTAGAAAGACTGTGCCAAGCATGACCATTCGTACAACCTTAATTGTAGGTTATCCTGGAGAGACACAGGAAAATTTTGAAGAATTAAGAGAATGGGTTCGCGAAATGCGATTTGAGCGCTTAGGGTGTTTTACTTACTCTCATGAAGAGAACACGCATGCTTTTAATTTGGTAGACGATGTACCAGAAGAGGTGAAGCAAGAACGTGCCAATGAGATTATGGAAATCCAGTCTCAAATTTCTTGGGAACTAAATCAAGAAAAAATTGGCGAGCAATTTAAAGTGGTTATCGATAGAAAAGAAGGCGAATACTTTGTAGGACGTACCGAATTTGATTCTCCAGACGTCGATAATGAAGTATTAATTGATGCTACTAAAACTTACTTAAAAACAGGAGAATTTGCTACTGTAACAATTACCGAAGCTGCCGATTTCGATTTGTACGCAGAAGTAGTAACTAAATAAAAATTACTAAATACGTTCTAAAGCAGCATAGGCTTCCATTCCAGAAAAGTCTACTTCTGTAGGGAATACATTGTATTCTAAAACTTCAATTAACTTAATAAATTTCTCAAAGTTTTTCTTTTTATAGGCTTTCTTTAAATTATCGTGTAATTTAAAAAACATTTGTGTGGTTTTAGACTCACTGTCGATACCGTAGAAAAAAAGAATTTCATTTTTCTTAGGTTTAAAAAAACGATAATCTTCTGTAATGTTACCTTCTTTTAAATAGTAAATTTTCAAATTCACTTTTTCTGCATCAACATCGTTTTGAATGTTTAATTCAGTTGGGTGAAGTTTATAACGTGTTACTTTTAATAAAGCTTTGTCGTTATTTTGAGCAAAAATTGAAAATGAGAAAAGGGTAAACAAGAGTATTAAGGGATACTTCATTTAAGGGAATATGTTAAGGGTTGCTATTAATCGATACGAATAAAGCAATAATTTTTTAATTAGTCAAATAAATTACCAAAAATATCGATAAAAAGCTGTTGATTTAATTTTTTGTAAATAATTACTTACTCAATTACTGCTTAATTATTCTATACTATTAATTGCGAGTTATTTACTTTTCTATTAATTTTAAATGCAACTTAAAACTTAAAAATATGGCACGAACAGAATCTAATACATTCGAAAACGGAACACTTGCTCCAGAATTTTCTTTACAAGATGTAGTTACTAATAAAACTATGAATTTACATCAATTAAAAGGCGATAAGGGTACTGTTATCATGTTTATATGTAATCATTGTCCTTTTGTAGTACACGTAAATAAGGAACTTGTAAATATTGCAAATCAATACAAAGAAAAAGGCATTGGATTTATTGCTATTAGCAGTAATGATGTAGAAAAATATCCGCAGGACAGACCAGAATTAATGAAACAGGTTGCAACAAACTTAAAATATCCTTTTCCTTATTTGTACGATGAAACTCAAGACGTAGCAAAAGCTTACGATGCTGCTTGTACGCCAGATTTTTATGTATTCGATGCTAATTTAAAAGCCACATACCATGGACAGTTAGACGATTCAAGACCTGGAAATAAAATAAAAGTTACTGGAAAGGACATAAGAGCAGCTATTGAAGCGGTTTTAAAAAATGAAGCACCTCTTGAAACGCAAAAACCAAGTTTAGGTTGTAATATTAAATGGAAGTAAAATAATCTAACGAGTTATCTAAAATTTAAAGTACTTTTGCGCAAAACTCGTAATATGCAACAAACTACTAATACTATTTTAATGATTCGTCCAGTTCATTTTAGAATGAACGAGCAAACTGCAGTTAATAATTATTTTCAGGAAGATTTAGATTTAAAAAATGCTGAAATTAATGCAAAAGCACAACAGGAATTTGATGCTTATGTAGAAAAATTGACAGCTGTAGGTATTAATGTAATAGTAGAAGAAGACGATAAATTATTGGATACTCCAGACTCTATATTCCCTAATAACTGGGTGAGTTTTCATGAAAATGGCAATGTAGGTTTGTACCCTATGTTTGCCGAAAACAGACGTAAAGAACGCAGGGATGAGGTTTTTATTCGTTTAGAAAGCGAGGGTTTTAAAATTAATAACATTATAGATTATACGGCTGCTGAAGACGAAGGCGTCTTTTTGGAAGGTACAGGGAGTCTGGTGTTAGATCGTGTTAATGATAAAGCTTATTGCGCATTGTCTGCAAGGGCAGATGAAACATTGTTTATTGAGTTTTGTGAAGATTTTGAATACACACCTATTGTATTTACGGCAAACCAAACAGTAGACGGAAAGCGTTTACCAATTTATCATACTAATGTAATGATGTGTTTAGCAGAAACATTTGCTGTTATATGTTTGGACAGTATAGATGACAAAAGAGAACGTAAAAATGTTATAAAGAATCTAACGGATGATAACAAAGAAATAATTAGAATCACAGAAGCACAAATGCATCGTTTTGCTGGAAATATGCTGCAAGTAAGAGGTAAAGAAGATAAATTATATTTGGTAATGAGTAAAGCTGCTCACGATTCTTTATCGTCAGCTCAAATAAAACTTATAGAAAAGCATTGCGACATCTTGTCAAGTTCTCTTGAAACTATCGAGACTTGTGGAGGCGGAAGCGCTCGCTGTATGATGGCTGAGGTGTTTCTACCAAAGGTGTAGTTCATGTATTTATAGGGTCTTCCACTCTGGTTTTAGGTAGTTCCACAAAAAAGGTGCTACCTTTATTTATTTCGCTATCTACCCAAATTTTACCCTTATTTAATTCTACTAGTTCTCTGCAAATAGTTAAGCCTAAACCAGTTCCCTTTTCATTTTCGGTACCAATAGTAGTAAATGTATTATTGCCAAAGAGCTTATGCTGATTCTCCACCGTTATGCCAACGCCAGAATCTGCCACACTAATTATAGCACTACCATTACTTATGGTGTTAGATATAGTTATGGTGTCGCCTTTTTTACAAAATTTGACGGCATTTGCTAAAAGATTTTGAAGTATTATTTCTACCATACTTCTGTCTGCATAAACAAAATCACGCAAGGTGTTATCTTTAAGGGTAATACCTTTGTTTTGAATTTTTTGTTCTACTAATTTTAATTTTTCGTAAAACACTTCTTGAATATCAAACAACGATGGTTTAGGTTTTAAAGATTGCATTTGCGATTTAGACCAATTCAATAAATTAAATAATAATAGTGATGCGTTATTGGCATTTTCACTTAATTCTGGTAATAAATTATGAAATTCTTCTTGAGATAGTTGCCCTTCTTTTAATAAATCTATAAATCCTTTTGTAGAGGTAAGCGAGTCTTTTAAATCGTGGGAAACAATAGAAAAAAGCTTGTCCTTGACTTCATTTACACTTTGTAAATGCTTACTTTGTTCTAAAATCGCTTCGTTTTGTAATTCTATTTTTTGGTTTTTTGTTTCAAGTTCTCTGGTGTATTTTAAGCGACTGTTGCGTTTTAGATAAAAGAGCACAAAAAAGACTAATACCACAGCAAAGGCAGCCAAAACGGCATAGAAAATAAGTTTTAATCGGTCTAGTTTTTTCTTATTTTCAAGATCATTAATGGTAGGCAGATTGTTCTCGAAAGCATTAACAGGTTCAGCTATGGCTTCGCTTATTGTATCTTCTTCAAAAGATTGTAAGCTGGAATTGTTCTGCTCTGCCTCAATACTTGTTTTAATTTTAAAGTATTCTCTTTGCCAGGCAAAAGCACTTTCAAACTTTCCTTTAGTCGAGTCAATGGTTTTCATTAGCCTATAACTTTTTAAAAGTTCAAGCTTGTTGTCGCTTTGTCGTCCTAAATTTCCAGCTTCTAATAATTGCGATTCTGCTGTTTTATAGCGTTTTCGTAGTACATTTAATTCGCCAAGGTTATTAAGCGATTTTATTATGCCCTCTTCATTATTTAATTTCCTGTTAAGTTTTATGCCTTCAACTAAATAATCTGCAGCAACTTTATAATCTTCAGTCTTTATATAAGCGCCTCCTAAGTTTGGAAAAATAACCGCTTTTAGTACTTCATTATCGGCTTCTAAATGATTTATAGCATTCTCGTAGTAGCGAATAGCTTTTTTATAGTCTTTTTTATTAAAATATAACTTAGCCACATCTATATAACCAGCTACTAATCCTTCTACATTGTTAGTTATGCTATAAGTTTCGAGGCTTTTTAAGTTATAGTCAATTGCTTTATCTGTTGAGCCAACTGTCTGGTAGGCTTTCGCCAAACTGGCGTATGCAATACCTAAATCTTCATGTTGTTGTCTTTTTTTTAAGGTGTTAATCCCTTCATGAGCATATTTTAAACCAGCTTTATAATTACCACGTTCTATCTCAATTATACCTAATTGGTTATTTGCTTTAGCAATTGCAAGGGTATCTTTTAATGTTTCGAATAACTGTTTTGCTTTCTTTAATTCAATAGAAGCATTAATATAATCGTCTTTTTTATTATAAATTAAAGCTTTGTAATAGCTAATATTTGCAAGTCCTTTGCTGTAATTTAACTCTTCAGAAAGTTTTTCGGCACCTTTAATGTACTTTAAGGCATTATCGTAATCATTGGTGTGATATAATAATTTTATAATTTTAACCGAAGTAACAATTTTAGAAGTATCTGGTTTTTGAAAAGTTAGTTCAATACGAAGGCTCTCCAGCTCTTCAGATTGTGCAAATGAGGCAAGAGAAAATAATAGGCATATAAGAACAATTAGTCTTTTCATAAATACTTATAACTAAGCAACAAAAATTAACTAATGGTTTTAATAAAAGTGTAAAAGCGAATGTTAGTTAGTATAGACATGTGTAAGTTAGGGATTAATTTAAGTTGGATAATAGCTTTATCAAAAATTGAAAAAAACCAACTCTTATGCTAATTTTCGGGTTTTAAAGTCAATAAATTAGTTGAAGTGAAAATACAAAAAATTCAACAGTGCAATATACCGATAAATAAGAAAAACAATGCAATATTATTCGGTTTTTGTTATCATTTTTCGGTGAAATACAATTTCAAAAAAAAGAAATAACATTGCGCTTTTTAAAACATTAAAATGGTAAAATACTATTTAAATAAAAGATAATTAAATAGAATATAAATCAATATCAGTCAATAAATACTATCTTTGTCGGTCTAAAATTACAAGTATAAATGAGTCTTCAAGCCACACTTACCAATGCAGTAAAACAAGCCGTAAGTACAATCTATAGCACCAATTTAGAAACTGTAGAGTTTCAAGCAACCCGTAAGGAGTTTGCTGGAGATATTACAGTAGTAGTGTTTCCAATGCTGCGCGTTGTAAAAGGAAATCCTGTGCAAATAGGAGAGGCAATAGGTGAATTTTTAATGGAAAATGTTAAAGAAGTAAAAGCTTATAACGTAGTAAAGGGCTTTTTAAATATCGAGATTATTGATTATTATTACATCGGTTTTTTTAATGATATAAAAGATGAATCAACCTTCGGTTTAACAAAGCCAAAACCAGAAGACAAAGCTGTAATGGTAGAATATTCTTCGCCAAATACTAATAAACCTTTGCATTTAGGACACATAAGAAATAACCTCTTAGGTTATAGTGTTGCCGAAATTATAAAAGCATCTGGCAAAAAAGTGTACAAAACACAAATTATTAACGATCGAGGCATTCATATTTGTAAAAGTATGTTGGCTTGGCAACGTTTTGGAAAAGGAGAAACTCCAGAATCTACAGGCTTAAAAGGCGATAAATTAGTTGGTAACTATTATGTAAAATTTGATCAGGAATATAAAAAGGAAATTGAAGCATTAAAGGCAAAAGGTTATACAGAAGAAGATGCCAAAAAACAAGCACCTATTTTAATTGAAGCACAACAAATGCTTCAAAAATGGGAAGCGGGTGACAGCGAGGTTGTTGATCTTTGGGAGAAAATGAATCAATGGGTTTATAATGGCTTCGATGTGACTTATAATGATCTTGGTGTGGATTTCGATAAGCTTTATTACGAAAGCCAAACCTATTTATTAGGAAAGGAATTTGTAGATGAAGGGTTAAATAAAGGTGTGTTTTTTAAAAAAGAAGATGGCTCTGTATGGTGCGATTTAACAGAAGATGGCTTAGACGAAAAAATTGTTCTACGTAGTGATGGAACAGCAGTTTATATGACACAGGATATTGGTACAGCCATACAACGTGCCAAAGATTTTCCTAATGTTGATGGTATGGTGTATACTGTTGGTAATGAGCAGGAATACCATTTCCAGGTGTTGTTTTTAATCCTTAAAAAATTAGGCTTCGATTGGGCAAAAAATCTTTATCATTTAAGTTATGGTATGGTCGATTTACCAAGCGGAAAAATGAAAAGTAGAGAAGGAACCGTTGTGGATGCAGATGATTTAATTAAAGACATGGCAAGTACTGCTCAGGAAATTTCTGAAGATTTAGGAAAATTGGATGGCTATAGTGATGAAGAAAAAGCAGAACTCTATAAAACTATAGGATTGGGTGCTTTAAAATATTATATTTTAAAAGTAGATCCTAAAAAAAGAATTCTATTCGACCCTAAAGAGTCTATAGATTTTCAAGGAAATACTGGTCCTTTTATACAATACACTTATGCGAGAATACAATCTATTTTACGTAAAGCTAATGTAAATGATAAGGTTCAAAATTTAAATACTATAGCAACGTCTTACAAATTGCATGATAAAGAAAAAGCAGTATTAAAACAATTACAGCTGTTTCCAGAAGTAATAGAAAATGCGGCATTAAACTATAGTCCTGCATTAATAGCGAATTATACTTACGAGCTGGTAAAGGAGTTTAATTCGTTTTACCAAAATGTTTCTATCCTTGGAGCAGATAGTGAAACCGATAAAACATTTAGAATACAACTCTCTAAAGTCGTTGCTCATACTATTAAAAATGCGTTTAGTCTATTAGGAATTAGAGTACCAGAAAGAATGTAGTTTTAATTTAATCATTTTTATTAAAATACCCTTTATTGGAAACAGCGGTTTCACTAACAGAGATAGTGCCATTTTTAAACCAAACTTCAGCGTAATTTCCATCTGCGTATTGTTTCTTAATGTCACCACCATGAGTTTCTGCTCCAGAACACCAGTTTTTATTTACGTCTGGAGATTTGCCATTGGTTTGGTTGTAAGAACCTAGCTTAAAAAAAAGACCTTCGTCTGCATATGCATTTTTACGCTCGACTCCGTCTTGACCAATAGGTACAAACAATTTTTTAGTTTGCTCAGGTATATCTGCGGTTGTTATATATTCAGATTGTACCAAGTTTTTAGTAAATGATTTCGTTTCATGACCATCACTCGTAAATTTTAAATACATCATACCATCCTTAACTTCAATTTCATAACTAAACTCTTCGCCTATAGCAATACCGTCTTTAGGTTCTTCTGGGTAAGTGTTTTCATCTGTACCAACCACTGAAAAGTCGTTGCCCCAAACCGCTGTAGAGTAATCCCATCGTCCAGAATTATCATCACCAGCAGTATTTATTTCATAATGCCAAAAAACAGAGCCTTTAGCATGGCCTGGAAATTTCTTATAGAATATTTTTAGCGGCTCATTTTCATGACCATCTGCACTGTGAATTTGCCCTACAACCACAGCATACGAAGCTGCTACGCGTGCATCTCCAGTAGTAGAAACGTTCATAACTTTAAGTGTGGCAGTTAATTTGTCGTTAGCCGTTTCAGGATACCATTTTTTGGTTTGTGCCAATTCTGTTCTTGTATTATTCGATGTGCCGTGCGTATCACCTGCATTAGGTGCTTTGTAAACCACCCAATTATCTTGACTATCATTGGCAGTGTAAAAGAAATCCTTATGTTCAAAATTTTTTGCTATTCCGGCGTTGGAACCATCTCCTAAAATTAAATTCCAATGTTCAAAAAAAGGCGTGATGTCACTTGCATAGATGGTTTCTGTAGTTTCTGCCTTATTAGGTTGTTTTGTTGCATCTTTGCACGCAATTAGAGTCATACAAAGAATTATAATTGTCATAATTTTTTTAAAGGTCTCTTTATACATGTTATGTTGGTTTAAATTTTAATTGAATAGATCTCTTACGAAGTTAGCGCAAAAATGTGGTAATGTCAAGAACCTCTGCTTTCTTGAATTTAAAGAAATTGAAATCGATCGAGATTAAGAATCTTTATTCTAATTAGATTTTAAATTCGTGCAATATAAAATTGTAAAATGAAGTGTATTAAAAATTCTACTTAGTCGAATCTCTTTTCTTATTTTTGCTGTAATGCAAAACATGCTTCAAAACTATATTCCAAATTTGTCTTTGCCTAAAGTACTTCAGCTTTTAGAGCACGATAATCTTACGGTCTTAATAAAAAAAGAGCGTAAAACCAGACACGGTGATTATAGGAAATTACCTAACGGAAAACACCAAATAACCATTAATAACAGCCTCAATAAATACCAGTTTCTAATTACATTAATTCACGAAATTGCGCATTTCGAAGCTTACAACTCTTATGGTAAAGCTATCAAGCCACATGGTTTAGAGTGGAAACGTACCTTCCAGCATTTAATGCTGCCGTTTTTAAACCCAGAGGTGTTTCCAATGGAGTTACTGCCATTATTGGCAAAACATTTTAAGAATCCAAAAGCGAGTAGCGATACAGATGTTAATTTAGCACGAGCTTTAAAGCAGTTTGATGAAAATGCTAACAAAACCTATATTTTTGAAGTGCCTTTAGGAACAGCTTTTAAATTCAGAAACAAAAAAGTATTTAAAAAAGGAAAAAAACGAGTAAAACGTTATGAGTGTGTTGAGATTGCCACAGGTAAAGTATATTTGTTTAATCCTAATGCTGAAATAGTAATACTCGATTAATGAAAGAAATGAAAAATAAAAACTATTATGCCATACTGATGGCAGGTGGAGTTGGATCTAGGTTCTGGCCCGTAAGTACGCAAGACTTCCCTAAGCAATTTCACGATATGTTAGGAACAGGAGATACGTTGATACAGAAAACATTTAACCGTTTGGCTAATGTTATACCGAAAGAAAATATTTTCATATTAACCAACGAGAGCTACAGCGATTTGGTTTTCGAGCAATTGCCAGAGGTAACTAAACGTCAAGTCGTTTTAGAACCAGAAATGCGAAATACCGCACCTTGTATTTTATATGCTGCTTTAAAAATAGAAAAAGAAAATCCCAATGCTGTGATGATTGTTGCTCCCAGCGATCACTGGATAGAAGATGAAACCGCTTTTACAGAGAATGTAAAACAAGCCTTTAATTTTTGCGAAACTAATGATGCTTTAATGACTTTAGGTATACAGCCAACTTTTCCAAATACAGGTTATGGGTATATTGAATACGATAAATCAACAACAAATTCTATAAAAGCGGTTAAGCAATTTCGTGAAAAACCAGATTATGACACTGCCAAAATCTTTATTGCTCAAGGTAATTTTTTATGGAATGCAGGTATCTTTATGTGGAGTGTAAAAAGTGTAATTGCAGCATTTAAGAACAATCAGCCAGAGTTATTTAAATTATTTGTAAACGGAATAGACGCTTACAACACCACTGAAGAGGATAATTTTATTAAGGAAAATTATGGCAAAGCCGAAAATATTTCGGTGGATTATGCCCTTATGGAAAAATCTAAAAATGTTTTTGTGCTTCCAGCCACTTTTGATTGGAACGACCTTGGTACATGGGGAAGCCTATACGATAAATTAGATAAAGACAGCAATAACAACGCGGTTGTAAATGCGCGAACACTTACCGAAGACGCCTCTGGTAATATGATACGAACCAAAAAAGACAAAGTTGTCGTGGTAGATGGTTTACAGGATTATATTATTGTGGATAAAGATGAAGTTTTACTTATCTTTCCAAAAACAAAAGAACAAGACATTAAACAAGTACTCCAAAAAGTAAAAAATCGGTTTGGAGATGATTTAGGATAGATTATGAGTGACGAAAATAAATTTAATTTCACTGAAGAATCTGCAAAAGAGGAAGCTGCAAAGAAGGACGAAGCTGTACAACAGTCTAAGGAAACGGTAAAAAAAGAGGCAATCAATTTTTTTGATAGTGTCAAGCAGTTTTTTCACGATTTGTTAGATTTTAGGCACGATACAGATCGTGATGCTACTATTGAAGCCATTAAAGCCGATATTCCGTTTAAAGGAGCAACAGCATGGATTTTAATCTGCTCGATTTTTGTGGCGTCGGTAGGTTTAAATGCCAATTCTCCAGCAGTTGTTATTGGAGCCATGTTAATTTCTCCATTAATGGGGCCAATTTTAGGCATAGGTTTAGCTATTGCTATAAACGATATAGATACATTAAAGCGCTCGTTAATAAACTTGGCAACAATGATTATTTTAAGTTTATTAGCGGCATTTTTGTTTTTCTATTTCTTTCCGTTAAGCGAAGATACTTCTGAACTTTTAGGGCGTGTAAGTCCGGATATTCGAGATGTATTAATTGCTTTTTTTGGTGGTCTTGCACTGATAATAGCCCGTACAAAAAAGGGAACAATAGCTTCAGTTATTTTTGGTGTCGCCATTGCAACAGCCTTAATGCCGCCTTTATGTACTGCAGGCTATGGTTTAGCAAAAGGAAATTGGGTGTATTTTAGAGGTGCAATGTATTTATTTACCATAAATACTATTTTTATAGCCTTAGCAACATTTTTAGTTTTAAAAATATTACGTTTTCCTATGCTTAAATATGCCAATTCGGCAAAGCGTAAACGTATTGCAAGATTTGCGTCTTTAATTGCTATAGTAGTTATGATTCCGGCATTTTACACCTTCGTAGATGTTTTACAGCAAAGTAAATACGAAATGGATTACGATAATTTTATTAAAAACGAAATTATTGCTAACGATAACCTATGGCTTCAACGTGAAGAGTTTGATGTGGAAACTAAAAAAATAAGTTTGTTTTTTAATGGAGAAATAGCAGATGCTACAATTTCCGATCTTCAAAATGAATTAAAAAGAGGAACCAATTACGGAAACATAAAGGATTTTGAATTAATTATTAATGCTAATAAATCGCGAAGTATAGATAAAATTTCAGAATCTTTAGATCGTGCTTATCAGGATTTAGATAGACGTGATAATATTATTACAGGCCTTCAGTTAGAAATAGAAGATCTTCAGAATAACATTAATACTCTTAATTTAGAATTAGAAAAAAAGAAAAACATAAAAGGTGCGGTGTCTTTTGTAACTCTGGCTAAAGATGCAAAGATTATGTTTAAAGATTTAGAGTTTTTTAGCTATGCTGAAATGTTGGAATCGAAAGATTTTATAAGAATAGATACCATGCCAGTAGCACGTGTAAAGTGGAGTAAGAGCTTAAGTAACGATGAAGTTATAGAAAAAGAACAAGAATTAAGCACTTGGTTAAAAACCGAAACAAAAGTAGATAGCGTTTATATAGAGAGAAATTAACCGTTCTCTTTTAACATAGTATCGCGTACTTTTTTGAATAAGTTAGAAGAGTAAACAAAGTCTGTTACTACTTCGTTATCTGTTCTAAAAATAGTCTCTTTACTACCTTCCCACGCTTTTAAACCATCTTTTAGAAAAACAATTTTTTCGCCTATTTCCATTACCGAGTTCATATCGTGAGAGTTAATTACTGTAGTAATATTGTACTCTTCGGTAATTTCTTGAATTAAATTATCGATTACTATGGCTGTTTTAGGGTCTAAACCAGAGTTAGGTTCATCGCAAAATAGATATTTAGGATTGTTAACAATGGCTCGAGCAATTGCTACACGTTTTTGCATACCTCCAGACGCTTCACTCGGCATTTTTTTATGTGCATCAGCCAGATTTACCCGTTTTAATACAAGGTCTGCACGATCTCGCATTTCGTCTCTTTTTAGCTTGGTAAACATACGTAACGGAAACATTACGTTTTCCTCAATAGTTAGAGAATCGAATAAGGCACTGCCTTGAAAAACCATGCCTATTTTAGCGCGCATATCTCGCTTTTTATCTTCACTTAAATTAGCAAAAATTTCACCGTCATATTCTATGCTGCCTTCTTCATAATTAAACAAACCTAATAAACATTTTAAAAAAACAGTTTTACCAGAACCACTTTGTCCAATTATTAAGTTGGTTTTTCCTTTATCAAAAGTGGTGCTAATGCCCTTTAATATATGTGCATCTCCAAAAGACTTATGTAAATTTTTAACTTCTATCATTAGCTTAATAATAATTGGGTTGCTAAATAGTTTATAAGAATAATAATAACACTAGTCCATACAAACGAGGTTGTACTTGCCTCACCAACTTCCAGTGCGCCACCTTTCATGTAGTAGCCATGAAACGACGGAACTGTTGCTAAAACGAATGCGAATAGAAAGGTTTTAATAAAGGCATAAGTCATGTGGAAAGGATTAAAATCCTGTTGCATTCCCGTGATAAAATCGTCTACAGAAGAATAACCACCATAAATACATGCTATTAAACCACCAATAATACCTAAAAACATTGCAATAGAAATTACAAAAGGATAAAATGCCATAGCAACTAATTTAGGAAATACTAAATAGTTAATCGAGTTTATTCCCATTACCTCTAAGGCATCAATTTGTTCCGTTACACGCATGGTACCAATGCTTGAGGTTATAAATGAACCTACTTTACCTGCCATAATTATAGACATAAAGGTTGGTGCGAATTCCAGTATTATAGACTGTCTTGTGGCATAACCAACTAAAGTTTTAGGAATTAATGGGTTGTCAATATTTAAAGCAGTTTGAATCGTTACAACACCACCAACAAAGAAACCAATAAAGCAGACAATACCTAAAGATCCAATTATTAGGTCGTCTATGTCTTTTAAGATAAGATGCCGCATTACAGACCATTTCGTAGGCTTACGAAACATCTCTATAATCATTAAAAAGTAAGTGCCAATATTATGTAGATACTGCATACAATTATTTAAATAGCTAAAGTATAAAATCTCCAACGTATTTAACGATAATTTTAAATTAAGATGTTTAAAAAAGATTATTTTTGAAAAGAAAATATAAATAAGAAAAAATGAGATTGCTATCAAGTATATTTTTAATGTTATTCCTTTTCAATTGTAAAGCGCAGCATGATGAGTCTTCGTCAGTTTTAAATACTAAAGAGGTGGCTTTAAGCGCTAACCCAAAGTTGGTTGTTGGTATAGTTGTAGACCAAATGCGTTACGATTATCTCACACGTTTTTACAATAAGTATGGTGATGATGGTTTTAAAAGACTAATAAATGATGGGTTTAATTGTAAAAATAATCATTACAATTATGTGCCAACCTATACTGGTCCGGGCCATGCCTCAATTTTTACAGGAACAACACCAAAAACACATGGCATTATAGCAAATTACTGGTACGATAAATTTAGTAAAGAACAAGTATATTGTGCTGGTGATACAAGCACTTTGGCCGTTGGAAGTAATGCAGAGGCCGAACGGATGTCGCCACATAGAATGAAAACCACCACTTTTGGAGATGAAAATAGATTGTTTACCCAAATGAAAGGAAAAACAATTGGTATTTCTGTAAAAGATCGTGGCGCAATTTTACCAGCAGGACACAGTGCAAATGCGGCATATTGGTTTAGAGGACGAGATGAAGGCAATTTTATCACTACAAATTATTATATGAATAGTCTGCCAGATTGGGTAAACGCATTCAATAATTCTAATACGGCAGAAAGCTATTTAAAAGAGTGGAATACACTTTACGATATTGCTACCTATACTGAAAGTGGCACCGATTTAAACACTTTTGAAACTGGTTTTAAAGGTAAAGAAACAGCAACTTTCCCTTACGATTTAGCAAAACTTAAAGATGAAAATTTTGGTTTCGATATTTTAAAAGCAACACCTTATGGAAATAGTATAGTTGCCGATTTTGCTATTGCAGCCATAGATGCTGAAGCATTAGGAAAAGATAATATTACAGATGTTTTAACGGTTAGTTTTTCGAGTACAGATTATGTTGGACATAATTTTGGAGTAAACTCTAAAGAAATTGAAGATACCTACATAAGATTAGATAAAGATTTAGAACGATTATTCAACGCTCTGGATGCTAAAGTTGGCATTGGGGAATACACCGTATTTTTAACATCAGATCATGGAGCAGTAGAAGTACCAGCATATTTGCAAAGTGCAAAAATACCAGCTGGTTATTTTAATATCGACGATTTTAGAAAACGCTTAGATACATTCTTATTAAAAGAATTTACTGCATCTAATATTATTGAAAATATTAGTAACGATCAGCTTTTTTTAAACCGGGAACGTTTACATGAATTAAATCTTAATATTGTTGATGTTGAAAATGCAATTGTTAATGAGATTATCAATTACGAGCATATTGATAAAGCCTACGCAGCTAATACCATTCAATCATCCTATTTTAATACTGGAATTGAGGCCTTGTTACAAAAAGGTTACAGCCAAAAGCATTCTGGAGAAGTATTGATTGTCAAAGATCCTGCTGTTATTTCATATAGTAAAACAGGTTCCACACATGGTTCTGGTTCAAATTTCGATACGCACGTACCCTTGTTATTCTATGGTAAGGGTATTAAAAAAGGAAGCACCCTTACTAAAACCAAAATAACAGATATTGCACCAACAATTTCTGCGTTGTTGGGCATTAGTTTTCCAAATGGTGCAACTGGTGATGTGTTAGATTTTGTAATTGAATAATTTAACTAAAAAGATTTTAATTTACTAACGAATTACTTTCTATACAAGAAGTAATTTTTAACCAGCTCTATATACGTTTCTTTGGCTTCATCTTCTGTGATACCTTGAATTTGGAACAGCGCATTCGTTTTAAAGGCATTTATTATAGGAGTGCGGCTACTTGGTCTCTCGTAGTTATTGGTTGCTTTTTTGTAATACGCATAAAGGCGTAATAAAAAATCAGCAGGAAAAGGTTCTGTATGAGCGTTAATACGTTCTACAGCTTCATTAAATGCAATATCTATTTCTTCAGAAGTCATTTTACATTTCGGCAATAATACTTTCACCACCTCTTACTTTATCGTTTAAGTTTACTTTAATATTACTATCTAAAGGTAAATATAAATCTACTCTCGACCCAAATTTAATAAATCCAGAGTCGCTACCTTGGGAAACATCTTCACCTTCTTTAGCATAGTTAACAATACGTTTAGCTAATGCACCAGCTATTTGTCTATACAACACTTTGCCGTAACTCTTACTATCGACAACCACTGTTGTGCGTTCATTCTCCTCACTTGCTTTAGGATGCCAAGCTACTAAGTATTTCCCAGGATGATATTTACTGTAAACAATTTTTCCTGCAATAGGGTAGCGTGTAACATGCACATTTAATGGAGACATAAAGACACTAACCTGTAAGCGTTTTTCTTTAAAAAACTCAGGTTCAAAAACTTCTTCAATTACCACTACTTTTCCATCTACAGGGGAAACCACAGCATGCTCATTACTAAATAAATTACGTTTAGGATTTCTAAAAAACTGAAGAATTAAATATAAAACAATAGCAAAAATTGCAAATAATAAATACCTAAGCCATGTAAAATCTACAAACCGATCCACTACAATAAAAGATGCAATGATAACGATAAACGTTATAACAATAATTTTATGACCTTCTTTATGAAACATAGTGTAAAATTCTTAAAAATAAATATATAAATGGAGCTGCAAAGATAATACTATCCAAACGGTCTAACAAACCGCCATGACCTGGCATAATCACGCCACTATCCTTAACATTAGCCTGACGCTTAAATTTAGATTCAATTAAATCGCCAATGGTACCAATTACACTAATAATAACGGCTAAAATTAGCCAATTATTAAAAGTTAAAGTTTCTGTATAAGTAGCAATAAAGTAACTTGCAATACATGAAAATAATAAGCCACCAAGAAAACCTTCCACTGTTTTCTTTGGCGAAATACTTGAAAATAATTTTTGTTTACCAAAGTTCTTACCAACCAGATAAGCAAACGAATCGTTAACCCAAACCATAATAAATGAGCCTAATAATACTTTAGGAGCAAATTCTCCGTCATGACTTGCAATAAGAATTAGAAAAACAAAGGAACTTGATATATAAAAGGTAGTTAGTATATAGCGTTTCGTACTAAAAAGAGGAATAACTTTCTCTGAGAATAAATCTTTTATTAAGAGCAATTGTACGAAAATAGTGATGACTTGTAGGATTTGAGTGGCCTCGTCTAACCCAACTGAAGATTTCATCACTAACTGCCAATAACCAAAAATAAAATAGAGAATAGTAAATACAATATATGGGGCAAAACTTTTTAAGTTAATGAGCTTTTTAAATTCTGCAATACAAACCATTCCAAAAAGATAAAAAAGAATAATTAATGCATGTTGATTTAATAACGATGCTACAAGCAGTGTTACGTAAAGTAAACCAGAAAGCGCTCTAGTAGTTGTTTCTTTCATTAATTATAAATCTTCTAAGAGCAGCAAATATAAGTTTTTTGAAGCACTACCATAGGTTAAAAAGTCTTTTTCATCAAGGTCTTTAAAGTGTTTTATGGTGGTTATGTTCGTTGGGATTTTTTGGGCATTTTTATGTTTAATCTGGCGTAATCCTTCACCGATATTTTTAACTATTTGACTGGTGGTTGCAAATACTATAAAATTATTAGGAAACTCATTTAGCTTTTTCTCTGCTATTTGATGCGATGAAATAAGTAAAGAACCATCATCTGCTATTAAATTTTCGCAGGTAGTAAAAAAATAAGTGGACTCTTTTAAATTGCTTTGTTTTAAATCTAAAGTTTTAAATTTATCTTTCAAATTTTTATCGTAAAAATATCCCGATTCGTCTTTCCAATTATTTTCTTCTAAAATATTATTGATGTTTTCAAAAACTTCATCTAAATTTTCACAATACAAAAACTTACCACCATTGGCTTTAAAGTTTATAGTAAAACTTTCGTCTATTGGTAGTTTTATTTGAGGCATGTATTTACCTCTGTCATCGTTGCTAATTTCCTTTTTCTCTTTGTCGGATTTAGAACGAAAAATGTTTCTAAAGATGCTCATTCATGTGTAGCTATTAACCGAAATCTATAAGGCATTTCTCAAATATAAAAAATCTCGAACTAACTATAGCGTTAATTCGAGATTTTTAGATTTTTTTAGTAATTGCAATTACCTATTCTTCTTCATCAGCATCTTTATGATTATCAAAAGGG
This sequence comes from Lacinutrix chionoecetis, assembly GCF_053604665.1. NCBI lineage: Bacteria > Pseudomonadati > Bacteroidota > Flavobacteriia > Flavobacteriales > Flavobacteriaceae > Lacinutrix > Lacinutrix chionoecetis. The sequence continues at coordinate 7,237 of NZ_JBSHNQ010000081.1, read as the reverse complement.
CGCTTTCCTAAGATCTCTTCAAGATCATCTTTAAAAATCACTTCACGTTCAATAAGTCTGTTTGCTAAAATATCTAACACATCGCGTTTAGATTCTAAAATTTCCTTGGCACGTTCAAACTGTGTTTCGATAATGTTTTTAATTTCATTATCAATCATTTCAGCAGTTTTTTCACTGTAAGGTTTTACAAAGCCATTCTCACCTGCGGGATCGTAATAAGTGATGTTTCCAACTCGTTCATTTAAACCATAAATCATAACCATAGCCTTGGCCTTTTTAGTTACGTTTTCTAAGTCGCTTAAGGCTCCAGTAGAAATTTCGTTAAAAATTATCTTCTCGGCAGCACGTCCACCCATAGTTACACAAATTTCGTCTAAAAATTTGTTGGTACGTGTAATGTAAGCTTCTTGAGGTAAATACCAGGCTGCTCCCAGCGATCGTCCACGAGGTACAATAGTTACTTTTACCAAAGGATCTGCATGTTCCAGGAACCAACTCACTGTTGCGTGTCCTGCTTCATGATAGGCAATGGTTTTCTTTTCTTCGACAGAGAAAAGGTTACTTCTTTTTTCTAAACCGCCAATAATACGATCTACAGCATCTAAGAAATCCTGTTTCTCAACGGCTTTCTTCCCTTTTCTTGCGGCTATTAATGCGGCTTCATTACACATGTTTGCAATATCTGCTCCAGAGAATCCTGGAGTTTGTTTTGCCAAAAACTCAATATCTAAGTTATCTGCTTTTTTTAGAGGTCTTAAATGGACTTCGAAAATAGCACGACGCTCTGTTAAATTAGGCAGGTCTACAAAAATTTGTCTATCAAAACGACCAGCACGCATTAGGGCTTTATCTAATATGTCTGCTCTGTTAGTTGCTGCTATAACAATAACGTTGGTATTAGTGCCAAAACCATCCATTTCGGTTAGAAGCTGGTTAAGCGTATTCTCACGTTCATCGTTACTACCAGACATAGCATTTTTACCTCTTGCTCTACCAATGGCATCAATTTCGTCAATAAAAATAATTGCAGGAGATTTCTCTTTGGCTTGTTTAAATAAATCTCTAACACGTGATGCTCCAACACCAACAAACATTTCTACAAAATCTGATCCAGATAAGGAGAAAAAAGGCACCTTAGCTTCGCCAGCAACAGCTTTTGCGAGTAATGTTTTACCTGTACCTGGAGGACCAACTAATAATGCTCCTTTTGGAATTTTACCTCCTAAAGAGGTGTATTTTTCTGGGTTTTTAAGAAAATCTACAATTTCTTGCACCTCTTCTTTTGCGCCTTCTAAACCTGCAACATCTTTAAATGATGTTTTTACCTTTGTATTCTCGTCGAATAGTTTGGCTTTAGATTTTCCTATGTTAAAAATCTGTCCTCCAGCACCTCCACCAGCACCACCAGACATACGACGCATAATAAATATCCAAACACCAATTAATAACACAAATGGTAACAGACTAAGTAATAAATCTCCAAAGAAACTTTCTTCACGATCATTATCATATGTAGTACTTAAATTATTATCGGCAATAATTTGGGTATATCTATCTTCAAAATTACTTAAGTCTCCATACTGGAAAATATAATTTGGCATTTTGCCAGTACCAAAGTTTAAGCCTGTGTTTTTAGATTTTTTGTGCTTGTCTAATTCTTTGGCTTCATCGGTAAGGTATACTTTAACATATCCCGTATTTTTTATAACATCGAACCTGTTTACTTCTCCATCTTCAAGAATTTGAAAAAATTCAATAGGTGTTATTTTTTTATCGTCGTTGCCGCCACTGCTGCCAAAAACTTGAAAAGCGATTAACGCAATTAAAAGCGCGCCAGAAATCCAGTAGGGATTAAATTTTGGTTTCTTTGGAGCTTCGGGTTTTTTATTTTCTGCCATGTAATTTTTTTAAAATTTAGATTCAATAATTGTTGTTTTAGCATCTCCCCAAAGACTTTCGATATCGTAATATTCGCGAATATGCTTTTGGAACACATGCACAACAACGTTTACATAATCCATTAAAACCCATTCTGCATTATCTTCTCCTTCAATATGCCAAGGCTTATCTTTTAGTTCTTTACTTACTTTTTTCTGTACTGCTCCAACAATAGCATTAACTTGAGTGCTTGATTTTCCTTCGCAGATAATAAAATAATCGCAAACTGTGTTTTCAATGTCTCTTAAGTCCAGAATATTTATTTCTTCTCCTTTTACATCTTCTATACCACTAATAATTGTAGCTATTAGATCATCTGGATTTGCTTGTTTTTTAACCATTAATGAGATTTAATTTGTGCAAAGTTATTATTTTTTGGTTCTTTATACTCATAAAATTTCTATAAAGATATTTTTTAAAATTTAAGCACGAAGATAACCAATTTATATGCGTATAATCAAACTTGATGCCATCGATTCTACAAATACTTTTCTTAAAGAAATTAGTAGTGCAGATACGCTTGAGGATTATACTGTTGTTGTTACTAAAGAACAAACACAAGGGCGAGGACAAATGGGTAAACTTTGGCAATCTAATGCTGGCGAAAACCTCACTTTTAGTGTGTTTAAGCGATTAAATGGGCTCACGTTTTCTAATCAGTTTTATCTAAGTATAGTTACAGCCTTGGCGCTACATAAGACTCTTACGTCTTTTAATTTACCTCAATTAAAGGTAAAGTGGCCTAACGACATTTTGTCAGCAGACAAGAAGCTTGGCGGTATTTTAATTGAAAACGTCACGAAACGTAATAAACTAAATTCTTCAATTATTGGAGTAGGGCTAAATGTAAACCAAACAGAATTCGGTTTACTAAACAGTGCCAGCTCCTTAAAGCTTATCTGCGGAAAAACCTTTGATTTAGACAGTATTCTCCAACCCTTTTTAAAACATCTAAAATTTTATTTTAGTCGTATGGAAGTTGGTGCATTTGAAGCTTTAAAAGCCGATTATGAATCTAAACTCTTTAGAAAAAACAAACCTTCAACATTTAAAAATGCTGAAGGTCTTTTGTTTTCTGGTTTTATTAGAGGAATTACTACAAATGGTAATTTGTTAGTCTTATTAGAAGATAACATTCTTGAAGAATTCTCTTTAAACGAAATTACTTTACTTTATTAAACCGCAGTTTTCATGTTTGTAGTAAGCGTGTCTATAAATTTGCTTATAGGACCTTTTATCATCATTGCCATCATTGCATTAAATTCGCCATCAAATTGGAGTTGTACTTCGGTGTTTTTACTATCTAATTCCACAATATTTGCAATTAAAGCAAAGTCGATTTTGCCTCCTGCTGCTCCCAAAACTACTTTACTGTTTGGTATGGTTTCTTTCTTTTTTAATATAATTTCCGGCATGCCTTTTAAAGCAAATAGAAATTTATCGTTGTCAAGAATTTCAAATTTGCTAATGTTTTCAGGCATTAATTTTTCAAAATTTTTAACATCACTTAAAAAACTGAAAGTTTCTTCAGCTGATTTATTAAGTACTACTTTTTGTGATTCTAAATTCATCTATAGAATTGTATTATTTATTAAATAGGTTAATGTTGGCGCATAACGTACCGACAAGGTGTTTGGTATCAAGAAGCGTTCCAATGGCTCGGATTTTTGTTCCAGGCAGATAAAGTCTCTAATTGATCTTGAGTAATGTAGTTTGTTTCGGCAGCTTCAGTAAGTAGATTTTCGTAATTACTTAATGTTTGCAAATGTATATTCTGGTTCTCAAAATTATCTTTTGCAATATCAAATCCATAGGTAAAAATGGCAACCATACCCTTTACATTTACGTTAGCTTCTTTTAATGCTTTAACAGCATTTAAACTGCTTTTTCCCGTACTTATAAGATCTTCCACCACAACTACATTTTGACCGCTTTCTATAAAGCCTTCAATTTGGTTTTGGCGACCATGTCCTTTAGCTTCGGGTCTTACATAAATAAAAGGTAACCCCATATATTCTGCCACAAGCATGCCTATACCAATGGCTCCAGTGGCAACACCAGCAATGGCGTCTATTTTTCCATAATGTTGCTCTATATGCTTAGCCATTTCCTCTCTTATATAATTACGAATTGGAGGAAAGGAGAGTATAATACGATTGTCGCAATATATTGGAGATTTCCATCCAGAAGCCCATGTAAAAGGTTCTTTAGGACTTAATTTAATAGCATTAATTTGAAGTAATACTTTGGCGGTTTGTCTGGCTATGTGTTTGTCGAAAATCATAGTTGCAAAAATAAACAATAATTTAATTTAGAGGCTTTGTTATTAATCTAAAATTATTTTTTGTGATTAAATCTAAAATAAAAAATGATATTTTTACCACAGCTAACTATTTTACCATACCTATTTTAATATGCATTACATTTTTGTAAACGATAAACCCATAATTTTAACTACCAAGGTTGAAAAGGAAACCGACTTTAAAAATTTTCTTTTAAAAGATGTAGATGTAGAACAGGTTATTGGTGTATTGAAGAAAAAAAAATACAATTCAGTTAGGCTCATACATCACAACGAAAAAACAATGCTTAAAAAGTTTCTAAAAAAACTCCCCAATGTTATAGCCGGTGGAGGAAAGGTGTATAATAATGTTGAAGAGATATTGTTTATCTACCGTAATAATAAATGGGATTTACCAAAAGGTAAAGCAGAAAAAAAGGAGTCTATTGAAGAGACAGCTCTTAGAGAGGTAGAAGAGGAGACAGGGGTTTTTGGATTAAAGATCGTAGAGCCTTTGGAAACTACATACCACCTGTTTAAAAGAAACGAAAAGTTAAAAATTAAAGTTACATATTGGTTTAAAATGACCACTAATTTTAGTGGTAAATTACATCCTCAAGAAGCTGAAGGTATAACCAAAGTTGCTTGGTTAAACCAAAAGGAATCTGAGGAAGCATTAACCAATTCTTACGCAAACATTAGCCGATTAATTTAAGTGTGTTATTAGTATAAAAAAGCGTCTAATTAATTTAAAGAATTTTCTTACCACTAGTGCGAATTTTGTTTTTTTTACCATTTAAAGGATATTCATGTCATACGGCTAAAATATTATAGTCTAGTCAAATGTTTTTTTTAATTTTCGGTGTTATTACTAATTAAAAACTAATTAATCATGAAAAAAGAACTACCTATTCAAACCCCTCAAGCCTTAAGGTTGAGAAACTTATTAATACTCTTTGCATTATGCTTTTCGTTGCAGGGTTTTGCTATTGAAACAGAATCTTCAGAAGATACTTATTGTGGACATATTACTGGCTTTGAATTTTCTAATGGAAATTCATCAACACCAATTACCAACAATGGTACATACACAATTGGTGATTTACCTAATAATTTCTTTGTAAATGTACTTGTTAGTGGTTACACTCAAAGCGCAAGTATAAGGGTTAAAAATGTTAATACAGGTCAATATGTTACTATTACAGAAAATTATTTGCCTTATACATTTCCAGGAGGTAATGGTGCTTGGAATTATGGTCCAGGAACCTATCAAGTTAAGTCTAAAGTATATAAATATAATAGTTGTGCAAGTTATTCTTGTGATACAGAATATATAACTTTTACATTAACAAATACTCCTCCATGTGGTCAAATAGACGGACTTGCATTTTCTAACGGAACCAACACTGTTAATATTACTAATGGTGGTAGTTATGACCTTGCCACTTTACCATATAATTTCTATGTAGATGTTTTAGTCTCTGGAATGACAGAAAGTGCATATAATAAAGTAAAAAACTTAAACACAGGGCAAGTATATACTAATGGTGAAAATGTATTACCATATACTTACCCAAGCGGAAACGCAGCGTGGAACTTAGGAACAGGAACTTTCCAGTTTTATTCTGAAATCTTTAAATACGATAATTGTGCAGGTACAAAATGTGATCACATTTGTTACACCTTTACAATTTACGAACAAAACTGTGGCGATATCGCAGAATTGCAATTTTCTAACGGATCAGATACTCCAACAACTATTGTAGATGGTGGGTCTTATGATATTAACTCACTTCCATCTAACTTTTATATAGATGCAATTGTTAATGGACAATCTGAAAGTGTAAGATTTGAAGTTGAAAATTTAGATACTAACGAAGAATATTCTATTATAGAAAACTATATACCATATACTTTCCCTGCAGGAAACGGAGCATGGTATTTAGGCACAGGCACTTTTGAAGTTAAAACTTCTTTATATACTGGTAACTATTGTAATAATACGTTATGCGATCAAGAAACAATTACGTTTACGTTAACAGACACTGTAGATCCTTGTTTGGCTGCCTCAGGCTCTATAACTTTAGATCAGCAGATATTAATTTATAACGGTGTTGATCCTGTTGTTGTTAACATAACTTTAAATGGTGATTCAACAATTCCAACAGGATACGAAATTGCTTACTTAATATCTGAAGCCAATGTAACTGGTGAATTAGAAATTTTAGAATGGACTACTACAGGATCTTCTTTCGATTTTACTTCGTTAGGGATATTTAGAGTGCATGTGTTAGTGTTTGATGATGAAACTTTAGATTTAAATTCTATTCAATTAGGACAAACAACTGCTACAGATGTAGAAAACACTATTGCAGCAAATAATATATGTGCTTCTTTAGAGGAAGTTGGTGTTGCTGTGGAAGTAATTCCGGGAGGACCAGACCAAAAATCTTCACAGCCTATTAAAACGCAGGTGACAAGTTCTAATGATGAGCCAGAAGTTGACAATGTTATAGAAGTTGCGGCTGTAGATACATACAAGGCAATACCAAGCACAGATAATAATGTTGATATTAAATTATATCCTAATCCAGCTGTAAATAACTTAAACGTTGAATTACTGTTATTAGATGCAGAGGTTATGAATTATAATATGATTGACCTTAACGGAAGACATGTATTAAAAGGTAGTTTTGATAATTCTACATTAGGTAAAACTAAAGTAGATGTTTCTAATCTTTCTAACGGATTATACATACTAACGTTTAAATCTAACTTTAGAACATTTAGTAAGAAAATTCAAGTTAATAATTAATTTGAAATTCTTTTTAACACAAAAAAAACCGTTGCATTTGCAACGGTTTTTTTTATTTACACATTGTCCCGTCCTGAAATAGCGATACACTAAAACATTAGTGTAATGAAACCATCAGAAAACACTGGGTATGTAAAGCGTACCCAAAAAGATTATTCAATTTCTTTTAAGCTTCAAGTTGTTGGAGAAATAGAATCAGGTCA